>JBAXGN010000024.1 GCA_037139415.1 Verrucomicrobiota bacterium
TGACAGCATGGCCATGGATTGTTAGTCTCAACTTGAAAGCAAATTAGAATAACATCTTGTTGAAGCCCTCGCTCTGGCAGGCGGGGGTCACCCAGTAATCCACATAGGCTTTGCCGGCCAGCCGCTTGATGCCCGTGTTGGCGTAGCCGTTGAGAATGGAATCGCCGATGAGTAGTACGCGGGGCCGCGTTGGATCGCTGATCGTCGCTTTGTTGATCCCCCAAGGCTTGCCATCGGATTGAACTCGCGGATCCTTTTCAACGGGGGTGTTGATGCCGGCGGCGATGGCTTTCGCCTCGTCGGCATTGGTCGGTTTCTTGGTTTGCTGGGCTTGCGCTGGTGACAGGCAGACCAACGTCAAGACGATGGTCCGCAAGCAGTTATTGATGCTGTTTGTCATAAAGTATTTCTAAGTATGGCTATGGTTTCATTCCCGCCACGAGGTATGAATAGCGCGTTGGATACGGCCGGGAAACTCCGCAGGAACCAGTTTCGGGCTGATCTGGATGCCGCTGTAACGCGCCGGCTTGACCCACAACGGCAACGACCAGTCTTCGCCATTTACGGTGTGTTCGGTCTCGTCCCAAGCGTGGAATGAGTATTTCTTGGTAAAGAGCATGGCTGCCTTCCGATCGAAGTCGCTATTGGGCGCACCGTTCAAGTGCAGCGTAGCCAACGACGCGAGAAACAGTGCTGTGAGGAGGCTAATGGGCAATTTCATGCTTGGCGGTTTTCTTTCAGACATCTTTTCACTGGCACTTTGGCTGAGTGAGGTTGCAGACATATTTCCTCATGGTAAACTCATTTCCCCTTACCGAACTCAAACGAAACCGGCTCGGTCGCCGACAACGCCAGCCAGAGCACGAGCGTGTAAGTTCCGTCAGTGTCGACTTCGATGCCTGCGCGGTAATCCGTGCCGCGCGTTTTGGTCTGGCCATTGATCTTCAAGGACACATGGTTGTCCGGGTTGCCCCAGTTGGCGATTACGAATGCGGGATTCTCCAGCGGCTGATTCTGGCTGGCGCCCAGTGTGAAGGTGACGCGCCCGGCAGTCTTCAGGAATCTGAAGGCGCGTTCCCGCTTCTCGAAACCGAGGAACACACAGCCGTTGGTGCCGGTCACGGCGGGCGCAAAATTCCATGAACGATTCAAGGCCGTCAATTCGCCGGGCTGCTTGTCCGTCAACCCATACATGACCATCGCTTCGATGTTGTTGCCATCTTTGTGTCGAAGTTCATGCATGGTGGCTGGGCAGGTGGACGCCGGGCGGTCATAGGTGTGGACGCGGGTTCCATCGCTGGGAATCAGTTGCACTGGATAATGGTCCCATCCCCGCCAATAGATTTCGTTGTGGAGAAAGGTCTGACTCCATGCGCCGATTTCCCCGATTTCAAACTGCTTGGTTTGGCCCTTGAGGTTCACATATTGGAGATTCCAGTTGCCCACGCGCTTCTTCGGCGGCGCGTCCGAACGATTGATGGTGACAGTTTCACCGTCCGTGTTGGCGATGATCACTCCAGCATCGTTCATCACGTCCTCGGTGGCCTGACCTGGGTGGCAGAGGATTTCGTTCTGGTTCAGCTCCGCCGTGATCGGCTTGTCGGTGTTGTTATGTACCAATTGGTGGCGGATGGAAACGCCATCGGGGTAAATCGTCCAGTATTCGTCCGTCCAAATGCCCCAACCGTTGGTGTCCTTCGCGGGCCATTCATAAGCAATGGAGGCTGAGGCATTGCGCCAATGCACCATGACGCGCGCGTCGCTGCGATGAATGATCCGCGCGTTGGAAAACCGGCAGAGCATATCGGACATGTGTTCGTAGCATTGCTTCTCGTAACGCTCCGGGCCTTGGTCGTTGCTCCAGATGCCCCCGCGGCCATTGCCGGTGACCAGCGATGGGAGGTAACGCGTGCCGCGCCAGAACACGTAGCGCCACGGTTTGTCGGCAAAGGTCACCACGATGTCCGCGAAGTCGCCCATGCGCCAGAGCCCGTCCCATTCCGGGCTGTAACTCAGCTTTGTGTAATCGGCGCGAAACCCCGGCGACACTTCCGGCCCTGCGGGCAGCACCCACGGTTTCAACGGGCGCGCGTTGGCAGGCTTTAGCGCGGCGTGCAGCGCGCTCAGTTCAGATTCACCGAGCGCTTTGCCGAACAACTGCACCTCGTCAATCAAGCCGCTGAACGCCATGGTCGTCTGGAATTGCTTGGTCACTGCACGCTCCGCGAACAGCGGAAACTGGCGCACCGACCGGATCATGCCGATGGAGAGGTCGGCGTTCGTCGCGTCCACGAAAGCGGACGTGTTGGTCGAGGTGGCGACCGGTTTGCCATTCAGGTAAACGACCGCACCCGCGCCGCTCTTCGCCACGGCGGCGACATGCACCCATTCATAAAGCGGAACCCGCTCGGTAATTACCGACTGAACCGCGTCGCCGTTGCCAAGTTTGAATTCGACCTGCCCCTTGGCATTGACGCCCAGCAAATAACCGCTTTTTCCCTCCATGTGGTCCACGATCGCGGCGAGGTTGAAAGGATATTCCTGGATTGCGATCCACGCGGAGACGGTGAACTCACCTTTGAGTTGCGGACATTGCGCCGCAGGCAACGTGATCGCGCTACTGTACGAATCGAACGAAAGACAGGCGCCAGACACACCCGCCCGCCAGTAGGCCGCCGCGCCGCCGATATCGCAGGCCTTGCCGGTTTGCCCTTCGGTGGTCGCGAAGCCCGCGCCTTCGTCGAAGCGCCAGTGGCGGACAAGGTCTTGCGTGCGCCCGGATTTTACTGGTGAGCCGGTGACTGGACGCTCCGAAGTCTTGGAGATTTGAGCCGGGCAAAACGCGGTTTCGCGGATGCCGTCGGGCGTGAGTTGCAGCGTCTGTTCGATTTGATTTCGCGGATCGTTCCAGTCCGCAAGCCGGTAGCAACCGTTCTTCACCGTGCGGACCACTTTGCCATCGGCGTGGATGGTGAAGTATTCATCCGCGTAGTCGGCGTAGAACGGCGCAGGATTGCCAGCCGCGTTGTAAGCCGCGCGGAAGTCGGTGAACGACCGCTTCGTAATGTCCGGGGCGTAACGCCAGTGGACGGTGACGCTCGCATCCGTGTGCGTGACGATGGTAGCATTACACGCAATGTTGTGATTATCCGGGCGTTCATCCGGTCCGTCGCCCTTGCGGGGAATCATCCGGGCGACAGACTGCCCCTTACCGCCGGCCGGCTGCCAGCGGGGTTGATAACCGAACTCGCGGCTAAAGATGAACTGCCCGCGCCGCGGCAACTCGACGACGATGTCCGCGAATTTTCCGGTGAACCCGTGGTCGTCATACGGCAACCGCGTGTAATAGGCCTTAATGCGCGAGGCGGAGGCTTCTCCGGCGGCAAGTACGATCGGCGCGATCAGCGCCGCGCCGCCTAGCAAAATGGACCGGAGGATTCTCATGGAGTGGATTTCTTCTTCGCCGCTCTTGGTTTCGATGCAGGCGCTTGCGAGACGTCAACGATCTGTTTGGCGGCCAGCAGCTTTTCGTGCAAGGCCGGATATGCGACCTCCTGCACGCTGACCTTTCCATCAATCGCCATGCCCGCCGCGATCACCGCACTCTGGGAAATCGCCATATAAACCGGCTCCATGCGGACCGAGCCATAAGACGCGTGCGAGGCTGAAATGCAAATGGTAACGAGCAGATTCTCACACTCGCCCTTGCGCGGGATGAGCGAACGGTAGGAGATGCCATAAGGCCTCGGCGGAACGTGCCAGATCACACCGTCGCTGACGCAATAACCGCGCTCGGTCACGAAGTGCTGCACGACGTGAGAGTCCATTCCGAACGATCCCAAACCCACCGGATCGGGCGCAACACGCTTGCCTTCGCAATCGTGCTGCGTCATTACATAATCCGAAACCATCCGGCGGGCTTCGCGAATGTAAATCATGTAAGGCCAGCCGCTGTTGTCGGTGAATTCATCCTTGGGCAGACCGTAGGCGGACGTCCTTTTCCGGATCGCCTCGGGCACCCGGGGATTGTTCGCCATGGTCCACAGGAAGCCGCGAATATAGGTCTCATGTTCTTTTTCGATTTCGCGGCGATGCTCGTAGCTGGCTTCCGGGTAGTCCCAATTGGCGCCAGGCAAATCCGAGCCGACGGCATGCATGTTGTTCCAATCCACCTTCGATTGCGGTCCGGCCAGCGGCTCGACCAGCGCCGGTAGCCGGTGGTCGGCCGCGTCGAAGTTCCGCAACAGCAGCTCGTGATCGATTTCGCGATAGCCCGCCGGCTTCTCGATCGGGATGCGCAGCCTGGGATCAGTCGTGAGACAGACGCGATAATTGTAGGCCTGAATCTTTTTATCGCCCTGCCCGTTAGTGAGGCCTTCGTTGCGAAACACATAAGGCAGCAGTCCGCTGCTGGGGTTACCCGGCTTGACGTAGGGATCGACGTCCTTGATGAAATGATCCTTGTCGCCCTGCGTGTAATGGACGCGTGGCTTGGTGTCGCCGCGCCTCACCCCGGCTAGGCTTTCGCCGTACTGCCGCTCGGGTTCGCGGCCAACGGTGTAGCTCACCCCTGCCGCCGCCATCAGGTCGCCCACGTACGTCGCGTCAATGAATATCTTGCCACAATACGTCTTGCCGCTAAGCGTGGTGATGGACTCAATGCGACGACCATTCATCTTCACGCCTTTTCCGGGAGCACGGTCGAGCTTCTCATTGTACACGACTGTGACGCCTGAATCTGCGATCATTTTCTCGAACACCTGCCGGCCCACGTGCGGCTCGAAGCTGCGGATGTAATTCGTCCCATAAGCTGCGGCAAGCGCGTCGTAGAACTCCGAGGCGATCCCGCCGAAGGTACCGCGCTTGCCGAGAAAATCGGTAGCACCGAGTCCGCTCGCGCTCATGCCGCCGGGGAAGCCAGTGGGGTTGACCAGGATAACCGAGTGGCCCTGGCGCTTGGCTCCGATGGCGGCAACGACAGCTCCGGACGAGTCGCCGTAAACGACGACATCACGAACTGCATCTGGCTCGTCAGAACCGGTTGCGTTGACTGCCCCCTGCAGCGCGGTCAGTGGTGCGAATAGCAGGGCAGTGAGGAGTGCAAAGGTGTATTTCACTTGGTGCTGGAGTTGGAGTTTTGCTTCGGTACGTTTTGCAGGGGATTGCCATCGAGCGTGATTCCTTTTGTCCCATCCAGGCTGAGCATCGGGGACGGGCTGTTCGCATCTGATTTGGTGTGGTGCTCCGGATCGTTGAGCGTGTTGGCATTCACTACCACGGCACTGCTCTGGCGCAGGAGGACGGCCTGGCGAACGATCTCGTCCGCTGGTCTCGCAATAACCGTGGCGCGGACGGGCGATTCAAAGCGATTGCTTTCGATACGACTGTCTTTGATGCCGATAAGTTCAAGAGCGGGACCACCGGATCGGATGAAGGTGTTGCCAGTAATGACGAGACGTTCAATGGGTGGGACCCCGTTCTGACCAAGTGCGTTGTGAGCACGCGCCCCGATCACCGGGCCATGCGGGCGTGGGTTCACGTCGGTAAAAATGTTGTCGGTGATGGTAATATCGTTGGGGATACCGCCGACCAGGCCCATGCCGGTGTTCAGGGAAATGTTGCTGCCCATGCGGGCAAAATTGCAACCGCGCACGGTGCCGGGGCCGGACATGATGAGCAGGCGCTGGAAGTTATCGTCCCAACGGCAGTTTTGCACCACCCAGCCTGCGCATTCGTGGTCGAGCCACTCGGCCTGCGCTTCGGCGAAGGGCGTGGCGTCTTGATCGAGGGTGAGTTGGAAATCCTTGAGTGCGGTTAGTTTTGCCTCACCGAGGAGGACGCCCGTCTTGCGATGGATGAAGCGCAGGTGGTCGCCTGGCCGGGCATTGTTGAGCGTGGGCCGCAGTGAAGGATTCGACTCTAGCGTGACTTGCCTGCCAGACACGGTTTTCACCTTGCCCCAAATGCCGTGAAAATTCTGAAGATCATCTGCAGTGTGGCGAATGGTGACGTTATCAAGCGTAGAGCCATAGCGCGTGGAGCGGCACAGATAGCCGTCCGCGCCTTTCCACTGACTGGTTCCGGGGCGTGGGCCGAAGTAGCAATCTTTCCACAAATGCCCGCCATCGCCGCCGCTCTCGCTTGGGCCACCTTTGGCGACATAGACGCTCACGCCGTGCATGGTCAGGTTCGCCGAGTCTTCCAGCGCGATGGCTCCAGCGGTGGTGTAGAGGCCGGCGAGGCCATCGCCCGCGCGCAACACGCCGAGTTCGCCATAAGCGCGCTCCCAGTTCGCGTCGTGAATGCGCTCCATCAGGTCGGGCTCGTGCATGCTGATCCAGTAGCGGCCATCGGTGGAGGGGGTGATGTCCTTATAGCGTAGCTTGCGGATGCCCGGCTGCAGATCATAGAGCGGCGCACAGAAGCGACCATCGCTCTTGAATGGAAAGAGACGCTGTTCTTCCCCGCCCTTGTACGTCGTGGGCACCACGATGCCGGGCGATGGCTGGATTTCAAAACGATTTCCCGCACGGTCAATGCGCGTGATGCGGCCTTCGATACAGCCACGTGTGCCGCGATCAATAATCGCACCACGGAGGACGATGTTCCGGCAGTTTCGAAAACCCACACAACGATGGCCCGGCGGCATCTGCTGATCATCAAGGTCGAACCAAAACGTCGCGCCCGTGACATCAATTACGAAAGGGTGATCCGCGTCGCGCTGCAGATTCTCAAATTGCACCGGAAAGATGACCTTCGCTCCTTCATAGCGTTCCTGGCCAAAACGATAATCGCCCGGCGGGATCCGCACCTCACCCGCGCCAGCGTCGAAAGCCTTCTTCACCATCGGCATGACCGCTTTGCCGCGCTCGCGCTGCACTTCCTTTTCCACTTCGGTAAACTGCGGCCCGGCTGGCGCATTGAAGCTGAACGTCGTGTCCATGGCTGGCGGTGATTTCGCTTCGAGAATCCCGCGCTGATGCGGCGAGAGCTTCCCGAAAGCATCTGCGCCGTGTAAGGCGATGGAAAGCAGGATCGAGGGAAACAGAAGTTTGAGGATGCTCATTTTTTCTCGCTCATTGTTTTATGGCAAATCAGGTTCAAAGGCTCCTTCAGCGTGGCCCCGGAGGCAGGTGTTCAATGAGGTAGCGGGCAATCAACATCCGCACGTGAACGAGCGACCCTTTGCCCTCTGCGAGCCCGTGATCGCGATTGGGATACACGAAGTAGTCAAAGCGTTTACCCAGCGCAATAAGCCGATTCACCAGCCCTTCGGTGATCTCGATGTGCGTGTTGCTCTCGCCCGAGCCGGTGATGATCAGTAGGTCGCCGCGCAGGCCCTCGGCATAGTTGATCGGCGCGCAGGTGCGGTAGCCCTCAGGATTGTCCTTCGGCGTGCGCATGTAAATCTCCTGATACCCGGCATTGTAATACTGCGGCTGAGGCTTCGGCACGACGGCGATGCCTACGTGATAAAGGTCCGGCTTGCGGAACATCGCGTTCAGCGTGTTCGAACCGCCGCCGCTCCAGCCCCAGATCGCCACGCGAGAGAGATCCACGAACGGGCAGCGACGGGCCAGCGCTTCGAGACCGGCAGCCTGCTCCTCGGTCGAGAGCGGTCCGAGGCTGCCAAACACCGCCCTGCGCCACGCCGCCCCCTTGGGCGCAGGCGTGCCCCGATTGTCCATTGTAACCACGATGTAGCCCAAGTCGGCCACCGCCCGGTGAAAGAGGGCTTGCCCGGCACCCCAGTCGTCCAGCACCGTTTGCCCCGCGGGCTCGCCATAGACGTACACCAGCACGGGGTACTTTTTCCTGGGATCAAAATCACGCGGTTTCATCATCCAGGCGTCCATCACCACACCGCCGCCAATATCAAGTTGGAGAAACTCGGTGGGACGCGCGATCAGCCGCTTGACCCGGGCGGCCGGAACGGCGTTGTTCTCCAGCACGCGCACGCTTCGGTGTTCCGGCAGTTGCACCAGATCGGTTACCGGCGGCTTGTCGAAGGTGGAATAGGTATGGAACGCCCAACGGCTGTCGGCAGAAAACACGTAGCGATGCGTGCCGGGTTGGTCAGGCGGCGTCAACCGTTCGGGCGTGCCGGTTCCATCCAGGCGCGCACGGTAGAGGTAGCGCTGCGTCGCGTTAGTCGGCGAGGAGAAATAGTAAAACCATCCGCTCCGGTCATCCGCCTGGCCGCGCCCGATCAGGTCGCTGCCCGCCGCAGTGATCGGCGTGATGCTGGAACCGTCCCGCGAGACCACATAGGCGCGCCGCCATCCGTCCCTTTCACTGATGATGACCAAGGCCTGACCGCCACGAATCCACTCCGCCCCGTGGTTCGCTGACGGCTCCATATCCACCCAGGCAGGATCAGTTTCTGCGTAAGCCTTGGCGATCATGCCCGAGCGATGGTTGGCGAGCAGGAATTCCCGCGCGTCCCGCGAACGGCTCAATTTCTCAAGGAGCAATTCGTCGGAATTTCCTGCCCAACTGACCTGGTTGAGGTAAAAGGTACCCGGCTGGTCGGGCAACTCGATCCAGCGCGTGGGACCACCTTCCGCCCCCACGACGCCGACGCGGAGCGTGGAAATCGGCCCGCCGAGCCGTTCATATCTCGTCTCCCGAAAAGTGCGATACGTCGGGTCGCCCGGCACAAGGACCGCCCGTTTGGGGACGGCTGAGGCATCGGTCTGGACATAGGCGATCCATTTGCCGTCAGGACTCCAACTGGCGCGGCCGTTTTCGATGGTGCCGGGATCGCCGTCTTGGGTCAGCAGAGTCGTCTTGCCGCTGGCCAGGTCGAACACAATCATGTCCGCACCGCGCGAACCCAGAAGGCGCTGGCCATCCGGTGAAAAGGCATTCGGATCAAACCGCGCTCCGGCACCGGCTTCCACCGGGCGCAACGCGGCCGATGCCGGCTCATACAGCCAATGCTCGGTCTTGGATTCGGCGCTGGTGAGGTCTATATGCAACAGAAAACAGTTGCCCGACGGCGAACGGAGAAATCCCCGGATCTTCAGGCGCTGGGAGGTCGCGGGAACGAGGAGCTTTTCACCCGTCACTACGACCGTACGTTGGCCGCTGGCGGCATCGTAGCTGGCGATCTCTGCTCCGGACGCGCCGGCGGGCGTCTCCAACCTTAGATAACCCGAGCCGTCCGGCAGCCAGGTAGCGCGAAAGGAGCGCATGGCAAACTCGTTCGTTTCGTAAATCGCCTTGATCCGCGGCTCGGCTTGTGCCAGCAAACGGGCGCCTGCTTCCGCCGAGGTGCTGGCTGCCGGTGCCGGGCGGGCTAATGATGCTGCCACCAGGAACGCCAATATGCACCGCATGATGACAGCGCAGCAAAGGCGCCATTCAAGGGCGGAACAACTGCCGAAGCGGCCCGGCAACACTGTGGCGAGAATTTCGGTTCTATGGGGCATCTTGATGATTGCTTTGATAGTTAATCGCATTAGCTGACGCTGCGCGGGTCAACCCCAGATGCGAGTGTGAGGGGATAGGACTTCCCGGCCTTGGTGTTGAATTCCCAGCCCTTGTCACCGCACACGACCCGGCAAGGCAGTCCTGCCTTGGAATGGATCATGGCTCGGGTCAAGCGGCCGTCCTCCCAGCGCATGTCCACCTCAAATCCGCCGCGCGCACAAAGACCGGTGACCTTCCCGGTCGGCCAAGCCTTGGGCAGCGCGGGCAGAAGATGAATCCGTCCGGTGTGGCTTTGCACCAGCATTTCGCAGAATCCGGCGGCCGCGCCGAAATTGCCATCAATCTGGAATGGTGGATGGGAGTCGAACAGGTTCGGGTAAACGCCGCCGCCGCTCTTGCCGTAGATGGTTTTCGTTTCGCGGACCACGTTCAACAGGCTTCGCAGCATGGTGTAGGCGTGATCGCCGTCCCAGAGCCTGGCCCAGAAATTGATCTTCCAAGCGCGACTCCAGCCAGTGCTTTGGTCGCCGCGGGCTTGCAAGGAGACCCGGGCGGCCGCGGCAAGTTCGGGGGTGGTGGCGCGAGTGATCTGGCGGCCGGGATACAAGGCGAACAGATGGGAGACGTGCCGATGATCGTCCTTGGGATCGTCCTTGTCGGCTTCCCATTCCTGCAATTGCCCCCAGCGCCCGATCTTCGGCTTGAGCAACTTGTCCCGAAGGCCGGCGATGTGATCCCGGAATTCCTTGTCATCGCCCAGCACATCGGCAGCCTCGATCGTGTTGGTGAACAGGTCGTAAATAATCTCCTGATCGTAAGTCACGCCTTCCTCGGCAGGGCCATGCTCGGGTGACCAACCGTCGGGGGTGACGAGCGTGCCGTCCGGTCGCTGTTTCAGGTGATCGTCCCAGAACTGGCAGACTTCCTTGAGCACGGGATAGGCGGTCTGGCGGAGATAGGCCTGGTCACGGCTAAAGGCGAAATATTCCCACAGATGCTGCGCATACCACGCGCTGCCGGGCGGGTTCCACTTCCAATACGAAACGCCGCACGCGTTGTTCATCGTCTGAACGGTCCAGCCCCGGACCTTGCCGTATTTTCTCCGCGTGTTCTTCGCGCTGACCTCGCGGATGCTGGTGACGTAGTCGATGAATGGCCGGTGGCATTCGGCGAGGTTGGTCGGCTCGGCCGGCCAGTAGTTCATCTCGACGTTGATGTTCGAGTGGTAGTCGCCAGCCCAGGCGGGCTCGTTGCTGTCGTTCCAGATTCCCTGGAGATTGGCGGGCAAGGATCCCGGTCGCGAGCAACTGATCAGCAGATAGCGGCCAAACTGGCAGAACAAGGCTTCGAGATTCGGATCGGACGTCTTGTTTTTTACATAGTCCTCCAGCCGCGCCAAGGTGGTCTTGGTCAGCAGATCCGGCGCGGTGGTTCCCACATCGAGACTAAATCGGCGGAAGAGGGATTGATAATCTTTCACATGCCGCGCCAATAGCTCCGACACGCTCTGCCTGGCGGCGGAATCCACCCGCTTCGTGACGGCAGCGTGGGGATGCACGCCCAGCCACTGCTTGGTGTCATCCTGGAGAAAGTTCGTGCCCGCGCTGAGAATCAAGGCCACGCTGTCGCACTGGTCAAAGGCCAGGCTCGTTCCAGGCACGACAATGTTCCACGGGTTTTTCGCGCCGCCCTCGTCCTGCTTCATCGCGACCGTGCCTTTTTTGTGCAGCACGAGCAACTGGGCTTCATATTCAAAACCATTGCGCAACTTGCCCACCGAGCTGAGCTTGTTGCCATCGGCGGCAATCCGCGCCTGGTGCATATCCGTGAGCTGAATGCGGCCGGCGCAGGCGGCGGGTTTGTTGGCCGTCAGGTGGATCACTATGACTCCGTCGGGATGGCTGGCGAAGGCGGTGCGTTGATAGCGCACCTCATTGTATTCATAAGTCACCTGATGAACGGCGCGATCAAGGTCGAGCGCCTGCCGGTAATGGGTCACCTTGGAAAAGTCGTGCCCGAGATGGATGAGGATGTCGCCGAACGCTTGATAGGCCCCCAGATCCTGGCCCTCGTCACCAAGTCCCTCGACAGCCATGCGGGTTCCGGACCAGAGACGGATCTCATTGAACTGTATTCGCTCGACTTCGGTGCCGCCAAAGAGCATTGCGCCCATGGGGCCATTGCCGATCGGCAAGGCTTCCGTCATCCATACTTTTGCCGGACAATCATACCACAGGCACAATTTGCCCGGGGCGACCACCCGATCAGGGTCTTCCTGCGCCAACGCACCCCTGCCCGTCAGCGGTTCAAAGCCCAGCTCCGTCGTCGCCAGGGAGGCGGCAAGCAGGAAGTGACGCCGCGACATGGCATTCTCTGGTGTGGCGGCTTTGTTGGTCATAATTGATTTCATTTCGGAGTGGACTGTCCCTCCGTGTTCAGATTTGCTTGGTCTGTTTCATTCATACAGGTCATGCATCAGCACAGCCGCACAAATTCCGTCTGCATTTCCCCGGTCACCCGGGCGCTGTGTTCTTCCACAAAAACATTGACCTCCGTGCGCACCCCAAAGTCCGGCAGGTAGAGGGCCGGCTCGACCGAGAAGCAAGTCCAGGGGATGACTGGCCGCTCATCGTGTGTCTCCGTGTTGTC
Source organism: Verrucomicrobiota bacterium (assembly GCA_037139415.1). Taxonomy (NCBI): domain Bacteria; kingdom Pseudomonadati; phylum Verrucomicrobiota; species Verrucomicrobiota bacterium. The sequence continues at coordinate 12,085 of JBAXGN010000024.1, forward strand.
CATGTTGGCGCCCACGCCGTGGACTTCGCGCCCGATGGAATGTCCGGTCCGGTGCCGGATGTGCGCGCCCATCCCGCACGACTCGATATGGCCGCGTACCGCATCGTCCACTTCAAACCCGCGCAAAGTACGACCAGCGGCGACCGCCTCTTGGACGAGGCGAATGCCGGCATCCCGCGCGCCCAACACCACGCCAAACGCATTCCACATTCGCGCGGGCACTTCGTCCCCGCAAAAGGCCATCCAGGTGATGTCGTAATAGACGGCGTCGGGTTCATCGTTGAGCTTCGCCCACAGATCCAGCAGCACCAGGTCGCCGCGGCGAATGGAAGCGCTGCCCGACTCGGGCGGCGAATAGTGCGAATCCGCGGCGTTGACGTTGGCGCCCACGATGGGAGGCCAATTGGTCAGCAGTCCGCGCTCCTTAAACCGCCGCATAACGAATTGTTGGACACCGTATTCGTTTAACGATTGCCCGGCGCGCGTAGCCTGCTTGATATACTCGAAGGCCTCGTGCCGGATCTGGTCCACCCGGCGGCCCGCTTCCAGGTGCATTTCGAATTGGGCGGATGTCCACTTCGCCTCAAAGATCTGGATCAGTTCGGCGGAACTTGCCACCTCCACACCAAGGCTGCGGATCAATTCCACCGTACCCGCGTCCACGTTGGCCACATACGGCACCGCACACCGCGGCGAGTATTGCATGGCGACTATTTTTGCTCCTTCCAGAAGCTGCCGCAATCCGGCCTCCTGCTCCTGCCAGCGCGCGTAGGGAATCTTTGCTCCCGGCAAGGCATCAAGCACATGCGGCTCTACCTGATGCGTCAGTCCGCGCGGTTCGCCGTGCGTCGGGATGAAGTAGTACCAACGGCGGCTGACGTGACCGGGCGGCTTCAGGCCCAGCACGCGGTAAGCGAGCGGATCGCGCTCGTGATGGTCAAAAAACAACCAGCCGTCGAGGCCGGTTTTCCGCAGTTCCCGCTGAATGGCATCCAAGTTCATAACTTTCCTTTTTGCACGCGCTGACCTTCGGGTATCTCCGCGAGAGCGGCTTTAAGTTGACGAAGTTCGGGGGGCGTGGCCGCGCGCAACGGGGCGCGCGGTGCGCCGACCGGTCGCCCCATCAGGCCGCACGCCGCCTTGACCCATTGGGTGTATTTGCCGCCGCCTTCCATCAAGTTCAGCAGCGGCAGCATCTGGAAATAGAGCTTGCGAGCCGCCGCGAAATCGTGTTTTTCAATCATCAGCCGGTACAACTCGACATGCGAGCGCGGCACAACATTGGCCACACCGCCGACCCACCCGACCACGCCCAAGGCGAGACTCTCGAAAGCCACGGTGTCGCCACCGCAGAAAATGCCCAGCCGATCGCCGCACCGCCGCAAAAGTGTGCTGATGCGTCCAATCTCACCAGTGCTTTCCTTGACATAACGCACGCGCGGCAGTTCGGCTAACTGTTCGATGAATTCCGGCGTCATATCCACTCCGGTTCTTCCCGGATAGTTGTAGAGCATGATCGGAATACCGATGGCGTCGTTGACCGCCTTAATGTGGGCGTGGAGTTCCTCGGGCTGCGGCAGCGAATAATAAGGCGGTGCCAGCATCACCCCGTCACAGCCGAGTTGCTCGGCTTCCCGGCTGAAGGCAATCACGTCGCGCGTTGAGCCGGCGTTAGTGCCCGCTACCACCGGAACACGGGCACTGGCGGCCTCCAGCGTGGCCTTGAGCACGTTCCTGCGCTCTTCGGCGGTGAGGGCATAAAACTCGCCCGTGCTGCCCAGAGGAATCAGTCCGTGGACACCTGCAGCGATCAGTGTTTCGACCTGCTTCGCCAGGGTTTTGAAGTCAATCTCCTCGTTCGCCTTCATCGGCGTGACTAGGGCGACGAGGACACCGTGCAATTTCGTTTTCATATTCTGTTTGCTGTTTAATCGTGTTTTACCACTCCAGTTTCATTTCCCGTGTTTCTTCAATAAACTGCCCTATGGTTTCCCTCGTAAGAACGAACAAAGACATGGGTCATTGGCTTGATTGCCGCGTTACGATGGGAACGTAACCCACCTCCAAGCCCTTGGGTGGTGTCACCAGCAGAGCGGGATCCAGCGCCACCAGCTTCCCCTGCGACGGCGCGGCCATGTAGTCCCGGTCAATCGGCCAGTTCGCATGGATCTTTTCGACGAAGGCTTGCAACTTCGCCTTCTTCTCTTCGGACCAGCTATACTGCTGGAAAGACGGCTGATCCACAAAACGGTACCACGAGTAGGTAACCACGGAACCGTCGGTGAGCTTGACTGTAAACGGCCCTTGTTTCGGGCCAGGCCGACTCCATGCACCGATGGTCGGCGAGGTGTAGGGCACTCCGGGTTTCGCCAGTTTGAATTCCTTTGCCGGCAACTGTGTCTCCGCCGGGACTTCCTTAGCTGCCACGGCGACGCGTTCCTCCCCGACCTGTTTGAAATACTGCGGGAACAAACCTTTAGGACTGATCTCGCTGTTGAGCCATTCCAGACCCCACACGTCGCCTTCGAACACTTTGTTGGCAAAGACGCTCTCAACACCGGTTAATTTCTTTTTGTCCTGGTCGTAGCGCGTGGTCCGCGGTGTTAACTTGGATTTCCAGGAACCCTTCCCGTCGAAATGTCCGGCGCAGACCGGGCCGCCGTTGCGCCAGGTCTTGAAGGCATCGCTGAGAGCCGCCTTCGAGTAATAGGTCACATCTTGCACCAGGAGGGTTCGCCCCTGGCTGTCCACCGGGAATTGCAGCTTGGGAATTTTAGAATAAACCACTCCCTTCGCATCCTGGCCGTCGAAACGTGGCACGGTATTGATCTCCATGGCACCGCCCCCCATGTTGCCCGGGCGCGCATCGAGTCCGCGTCCGTATAGGAAGGGATAGTTGAAGAGTTTGCCGATCTTGCTCCAGGTCTCCGGAATGTAATAGGCGATGGGCCCCTTGAAATTGGCTGCGCTCAAGAAACAGGTCCAACTCTGGTCCCCCGTGGGCGGATCGCCGGTGGTGGGATCGGTAAATGGCAAGGCCATCCAGGTATAGCCGAGGAACAGGCTGGAGGTTGGCGACCGCAGGCTGGCAGGCTCGAAAGGGAGCGCATCGGGAGGAATCAGCAGCCGGTTGCTCAGTTGGGCGATACCCAAGCGATTATCCGGCAACGCTTCGTTGCTGTAAAAGAACGACCATCCAGGCGAACCGACTTCGTAGTCATAGCATTGGGGTGTGGCGTTCAGGCTGAATTTCGGCGGGCCGTAGCGGAAATGGTTTCCTGCCCAATAACCCAGGCCGCCTTCCACAGTTTGGAACACACTGCCCCATGTGGGGCCGCGCTCCGGCCACTTTCGGGCCAGTGTGCCTTCCGGCGCCAGCGGCTTATCCTTGTTATCGGAATTGTCCGGAGAGATCCAGCAACCGGCCAGGCCAATTTGAAAATTGGCCAGCGGCTGGTCAATCAGCGGCCAGACTGCGGAGTAAAACCCCATGCCCGCGCTGTATTCAGATTTGGCGGGCGGGCGGGTGGCACTGTAGCCAATATACCCATGCAGACCTTGGGAATAGGACGTGACCTTGCCGACTGCGGCCTTTGGCGTGTCATTTGCGGCTTGCCCAGCCCAGGTCCAGGAGAGGAGAGTGAGGATGACTAGCCGGAAGTCCGAAATCCGAAATCCGAAATCCGAAAGAAATCCGAAGCCCGAAGTCCGAACCTGACTCGCGCCCCATGGCTGACCCAACCTTGGTTTCGGGCTTCGGATTTCGGTCTTCTTTCGGTATTCGGGGATTCGGACTTCGGAATTCAGCATAAACATTCTCATAGGTTTTTAGTTCACCATGTTTTCCAGCTCACACGATTTCTTCTTTGGCGGCGTCCCACCGCACCATGCGCCGTTCCTGCTGCGCCTTTAGCGACATGAGAAAAGTGGCCGTCTCGATGAAGGCCTCGTCTGCCGAACACTTCGGCGTGCCGCGAGTGCGGATGCAGTTGACCCAATCCACCATGTGATTGGGCTGGGACGGCGTCTTGCCCCGCGCGTAGCCCTTGGGTATATCAACTCTTTGGTTGTGCGCCGCCGGTGTGATTTCAAACGTGTTGACGTTGTGGGCAATGTCATCGAACCGCAGGGTGGCGTCGCGACCGCAAATCGTCACCGGCTGGCTGTCCGTGGTGTTCATGCTTCCCTCAAAGGTCACCATGCGGCTCAACTTCTCAAACTGGTAGGTCGCCACCCAGGTGTCGGGCACCTCGCGGTCGTCGTTGAGGAGGGCAACCTGGCCCGCGCACACGCAGGTGTCCGGGATGCCGTGCCCCAGCAAATATTGGACAAAATCCATTTCGTGCGATAGCAGGTCTCCCGCATAGCCGGTGCCGTACGCATAATAGCAGCGCCAGTGCCAGAAGTGCCGTTCGTTCCATGGAATCTTCGGCGCGGTGCCCAGCCACCGGTTCCAGTCCACCTCCTTCACCACCTGTGCCGGGTCAGGCCGTTCCCATTGGCCATAGTAGCCGTACCAGCGCCAATTCGCGTGCCCGGGCTCCAGCGATTTGAACCGGCCGGTCCGGACCAGGGTGATGGGGCCGAGTATCCCCTGGGCGATCAGTTCCTTCGCCTGGAGGGCGCAGGTGGCCTGGCGCGCCTGGTGCCCGAGTTGGAAGACCACCTTGCTGGCCTTCAGCGCGTCGCGCATCCGCTTCGCCTCCGCCAGCGTGCGGGAGAAACCCTTCTCGCAGTAAATGTCTTTGCCCGCCTTCAACGCATCGAGCACCATCTGGCAGTGCCAGTGGTCCGGTGTGGCAATGACCACCGCGTCCACCTGGGGATCGGCCAGCAATTCCTGGTAATCCACATACGCTTTCGTGTCCGGGTTGAGACTGCGCTCGATGCCCTTCTGCCGATGCGGCCCATAAACGTCGCTGATTGCCACCACTTTGACGTTCGGCGCGGCCGCCACGGCGTTCAGCAGGTCCCCCCCGCGCGTCCCGATGCCGATGCAGCCCACACCAATCGTCTTGCCGGGGGATGGGGCGGAGAGAATCGCCGGTGCGAAAGACGAGGCGGCCACCAGCGTTGTGGCCGTTTGGCCAGTGGTCCGCAGGAATTGGCGGCGGTTCAGGATAGGGTTGTCGTTTATGGATTTCATGGTTTTCTTTAAATATTCAAGGTTCACAGCCTTGGTTGGCGATTCAGTTGATTTCCGCCAACCATCGGATCACGCCAGTTGCATCCATATCGTTTTTAACTCGGTATATTGTTCGTGCGCCCAAATGGATTTGTCGCGTCCGGCGAACCCCGATTGCTTAAATCCACCGAACGGGGTGGTGATATCCCCCTCGGAGAAACAATTTACCGACACCGTGCCGGCACGAATGGCGCGGGCCACGCGATGGGCCCGGTTGAGGTCGCGCGTGTAGATCGAAGCGGCCAGCCCGTAGATTGTGTCATTGGCGATCGCGACGGCTTCTTCTTCGGTCGAGAAAGCGGTTACCGACAACACCGGGCCAAATATTTCTTCGCGCGCAATCTTCATCCGGTTGCTGACTCCGTCAAAGATGGTCGCCTCCACAAAGTAGCCGCCGCTTTTTTCCAGAATGCGCTTGCCGCCCAGGACCAGCTTGGCGCCTTCCGCCTTGCCGGATTCAATGTAGCTCAGGACCTTGTCCAGATGCGACTTTTCGATCATGGCGCCGAGTCGGTTTCGAGGATCAAGCGGATCACCCACTTTCCAGGTCTTCGCCAGCTTGGCGATTTTCTCCACTAGCTCGTCCTTGATACTCTGGTGAACGATCAGCCGTGACCCGCAACTGCAATTCTCACCCATGTTCCAAAAGGCCGCACCCACCGCGTTGTTCGCCACGACGTCTAAATCCGGCGCGTCCGCAAACACGACCTGCGGGCTTTTGCCTCCGCACTCGAGGATGATGCGCTTGAGATTCGACTCGGCGGCATATTTGAGAAAATACCTGCCCACTTCAGTCGAGCCGGTGAAGGCGACCATGTCCACGTCCGGATGACGTCCGATCGCTTGCCCGGCAGTCTCGCCCAGGCCGGGCACGACGTTAAATACGCCCGCCGGCACGCCCGCCTCGGCGGCCAGTTCCGCCATGCGAATCGCGCTCAGGGAAGTCAATTCGGCGGGCTTGAGCACCACGCTGTTCCCGGCGGCCAGCGCCGGGCCAATCTTCCACGCTGCCATCTGGGCCGGGAAATTCCATGGAATGACGCATCCCACCACTCCCACGGGTTCGCGCAGGATCAACGCCAGATGCTCTGGCCCGGTCGGCGAAACGTGGTTGTAAAGCTTGTCAATCGCCTCGGCGTGCCAGCGGAGGCACAGGATGGTGTCGGGAATGTCCATCGTGGCGCAATCGCCAATGGGTTTGCCGGCTTCGAGCGTATCGAGGAGTGCGAGTTCGCTGGCTTTGGCCTCCAGCCGATCGGCATAGTTCAGCAGCACCTTCTTCCGCTCGGACGGTTTCATCCGCGACCATGTGCCAGCTTCAAAGACGCGGCGCGCGGCCTTTACGGCGCGGTCCACGTCTGGGACGTCACACGCGGCAATCTGCGCCAGTGGTTTGCCTGTGGCGGGGTTTTCGGTGGTAAAAGTCTTTCCACTTTGGGCGCTGACAAACTTGCCGTCCATGAATGCTTGCGTGCGGAACTTGAGTTTGCGCGCCGCGCTTTTAACGGCTGAGTATTCGAGTTTCATAAACCTTTTTATTTTTTGTTTCGGTTAATTTTCAAGCAATTACTTGATGCCTGCCATCCAACGGCGCATCGGTTTAGCCAGGAACATGAGCAAAATGCCGACGACCGCAGCGGCCAGCGCAACCCACCAGAATTGGGATGCCATCTGGCCGGGGCTGGTGCTGTTTCCGGCAATCAATCCCGCTGTTAGATTGCCCAGCGCCGTGGCCATGAACCACAGTCCCATGATCTGCCCGACAATCCGCGCCGGCGCAAGCTTCGTGATCGAACTCAACCCGACGGGACTGACGCACAGTTCCCCCATCGTGTGCAGGAGATACATGAGTAACAGCCACACCGGTGAGACCGGTCCGGCCACCGCCCGTTGCGCACCCACGGCGATGACGACATAACCTACCGCCAGCAGCAGCAGGCCCGCTGCGAACTTCATGCCCAGCGACAAATCCCGGCCCCGTTTCGACAGCGCGATCCACACGCCCGCCGCCACCGGGCCAAGCAGGACGACACAGAGCGGATTTATGGATTGAAACCAACTGGCAGGCATTTCATACGACCCCAGCATCCGGTTCGTGTATTGATCCGCAAAAAGATTGAGCGATGACCCCGCTTGCTCCAGCCCCGCAAAAAACGTCACCGCCGCCACGAACAGCCCCGCCACCACCCCAATCCGCTGCTTCTCCAAGCCCGTCAGATCGCTGAAGAAGAAAAGTCGGAGGAAGGTGAAGACGGCCAGCGCCACGATGACCCACTTGGCGGCGTTGGCCACTTGTAACGGGTTGACGGGGATGACCCCACTCCAAATCAGCACGACCGCGAGCCCCAAGGCTGCCAACGCACCGGTTAACAAACGCCAGTCGTTCATGGACACGGAAGCAACTTCAGGCCCCGCACCTGCACCGTGCAGATGTTTCCGCATCAGCGCGAACTGCACCAAACCGCCGACCATGCCCAAGCCCGCCGCCGCGAACCCAAGATGCCAGTTAATCTTCTCGCCCAGCGGCCCGCACACCAGCGGGCCCACGAACGAACCAAGATTGATGCCCATGTAGAAAATCGTGAAGCCCGCGTCCCGCCGCGCACCGCCTTCGGGATAAAGTTTGCCAACGATAGCGCTGATGTTCGGCTTGAGCAGCCCTGTGCCTATCACCACCAGCAGCAGACCCAGAAAAAACGTGTCCTTTCGGGAAATCGCCAGGGTGAACTGCCCGCAGGCGATCAGCGCGCCGCCGCAGAGGATGGCCCGCTGGGCGCCGATCAAGCGGTCCGCCACCCAGCCACCGGGCATGGCCGCAAGGTAAACCGCCGCCGTGTAAAGTCCGTAAATCGCGCCGGCCATCGGGATGGAGAACTCCAGACCGCCCTTCTCCAGCGTCGCCTTCATGAAAAGCACCAGCAGCCCGCGCATCCCATAGTAGCTGCACCGCTCCCACATCTCCGTGAAGAAGAGCGTGTAGAGCCCGGGCGGATGCCTGGGAGACGGGGCGGCGTTGGATAAATTGGCATTCATCGTCAATGGCAGGCACACCCGCTGCCGCAGGCAGCCGCTTTCTTTGCCGCTAGCCGCTGCTCAATGGCCAGCGATGTCGGCGTGATGGATAGCCCGCCCAGCGCGGTACAGCGCAGCTCTCGTGGCATCTGCCTACCCACCCGCTCGGCGGTCTGGATAACTTCATCCAACGGGATGACGGGATCATAGCCCGCCAATGCCATGTTCGCGCAGGCTAGCGCATTGCTCGCTGCCATGACATTTTTGCCCAGGCATGGAGCCTCGACGCGGTTGGCAATCGGGTCGCAAATCAGTCCCAACATGCTTTGAAACGCCATCGAGGAGGCAGCCACCGATTGTGCCATGGTTCCGTTGGCTAGCGTCACCAGCGCCGCCGCCGCCATGCACGCCGCCGAACCGCCTTCCGCCTGGCAGCCACCCACTTCCGCCGCAAACGTCCAGCGCGTGGCGATGAACACCCCGATGAGTCCGCTCGCGAGCATCGCCATCGCCATCGCCTCTTCCTTCAAGCCCATTTGCTCCGCCATGGCAATCACCGCTCCGGGCAGCGCGGCGCACGCTCCCGCTGTCGGTGCCGCCACGATCACGCCCATGGAACTCTTTACTTCCATCAGCGCCGTGACATAAAGAATGATGCGATTGAGCGCGCCACCATCCAGCAGGCGGCCCGCTTTCATCAGGTCACTAAACTTGCCGCTTTGATGACCCAGAACACGGTCTTCGTACTGCGTTCCTACTATCCCTTGGGCAATGGACCGGCGCAGGATGCGGACGATGTCCACCATTTGGGCGATGACCTCCGCCTCGGTCAGATTGCCCCGCGCCATTTCATATTCCACCGCCAGCTTCCACAGCGGCGTGTTTCGCCCCTGGTCATGGCGCAGCATTTCTTCGCAGGTCGTGAAGGGCACGCTCGTGGTTTTGCGCGAAAGCACCGGCAGCACCGGGGAAAAACGTTTGATTTTGCGGATGACGTAAGCCCCGTTCAGCCTGCTCATCGTCTGCTCGCTGACGAACGCACCCGCCTTCACCTCCACCATCTGTTCGCCTTCGGTTTCATGTACCAGGATGGCATCTGCGGGCACTAACGCCGCCAATTCCCGCGCCAGTTTGTGACCCTCGCCGCGCACCCACAGCAGCGTTTCAAAACAATCGCCAAACATGGAAACCTTGAAGCCGTCCACGTTGAGTACCTCGATCATGCCGCCTCCCGTGGAGATGGCGCGAACGAAGTGCTGTTCATGCCCGTTGCGCAATGTCAGTCGGTAGGTGTTTGGATGCGGATCCCCGGCGTCCACCGTCTCAATCCGGACCTGCACCCCAAGGTCGCGCAACGCCTGTGGTGAGTTAGGCAATCGTTCATCGGCCGCGTCCCAGCCCAGCAGCCCGCCGAACAGCCCCATGTCCGAACCTTGCGACTCGTGAGTCGTTGGCAGCGAGCCGTTGCGGTCAAATTGAATCAGCACCTCGTTGAACTCAACGCCCATCAGGTCGCGCGCCAGCCGCCCGATGCGCAGCGCGGCCGCGCAGTGTGAGCTGGAGTTGCCCCGCATCACTGGACCGATCACGTCGTTAAAAATACTTACTAACATACTGTGCCTTTTTCGAATTACCGCGATAATCTTGCGCCCACTTTACCATTGTTCCCAGGCATGTCTTGGCGTAAATTTACGCTTTAGCGTGAAATTGAGCACAATCACTGCTTTCGCTGCCCATCCGCATACCAGTTTGGTGTCGGTGGATGCCCGGTTGTTGGCCGAACTTTTCGACCATGCGCCCGACCTTGCTTTCTTCGTCAAGGATGCTGCCGGTCGTTATGTGGCGGTGAATGAATCGCTCATCAAACGCCATGGCCTGCGTCACAAGGCCCAAGCCATCGGACGACGCCCTTGCGAGTTTTGTGCCGGAGATTTCGGACGGATTCCCTCCGAGCAGGACGCGGAAGTGTTGCGCTCCGGCCGGCCGCTGCTCGATCATCTCGAACAACAATGGTACGTGCCTCAAAAACCGGTTTGGTGTCTCACCACCAAGCTGCCCCTTCGGGATCCGGCGGGAAACATCATTGGCCTTATTGGCATCTCGCGCGATGTGCGCGCGCCGGTTAACCTGCGCGACATTCCACCGGGACTTACCGCTGCGCTCGATTATTTCGAAACAAACCTTGCCGAACCCGTTTCACCCGCAGCCTTGGCCAGACGCGCCAAGATCACTCCCGCCAAATTGGCCCGTCTCATCCGCCGCTTCTTCGATCTCACCCCCAGCCAGTTCATCACCCAGACGCGCCTTGCGGTGGCCTCGCGTCTCCTGCGCGAATCTGACTGTCCTGTGGCCGACATCGCCCATGAGTGTGGTTTCTATGACCACAGCGCTTTTACCCGCGCCTTCCGTGCCGCCATGGGGGTGACCCCCAGCGAATTCCGGCATGGGGTGCCCGCCAGTCAGCGCCCATGATGAACTTCGGCGTCTCCGTGGCATACTCTGTGTCCCGCCACCAGCCCAGGCCACCCTCGACGTCGGAATAGAGTTTGATCGCCGGAGAAGGTTCATTCCGGGCGAACATCCACGTGCCGAACAAACCGGTTTGAAAACGTTGCCCCGGATATTGGTCCAACAACGGCCAGGCGGCGACATACATGGAGTACCCAGCATTGTAGGTTTCGGGAACTTTCTCGTTGGGGACGTGGAGCTAGCCGGCCATTTCCCCCTTCTGAACCGGGTTGGAGGCACCCTCCGCCGCCCAGGCGCCGGCGGCCACCCCAAGCGCTGCCGCCGCAATTCATCCCAGCCGGCTGGTTTGCCCCCCCACTGCTTCTCCTGAATTGAAATCCACGAGCGTACGGTCTGTTCATCACGCTGTTTCTTTCTGCTGCTTTATCGAGTGTTTTCATTTTCTGGATTTCTTTCAAATCAATCATGGCTTTGGCCATTGGCTGCGCCAATCAAGGCGTAGATCGCTCCCACCGCGCAGCTTCAATTTATGCTTTTGTGCAAGCCCGCCCATTATCAGCGGCGATACACTCAGGTGGTCCCAAATACGAAACCTTCGGCGCCTGGAAGTAAAGGACGAGTTTATCGTTCACGACACGCGTATTGACCATCCAAACGGTTAATTGATATTTACCGGACGCGGTGAGTTCAACTGGTGTAGTTAGGCGCGGCAGTTGCCAGCACATCACCTCCAGTGCCTGCGAGCATTAGAATCCTGAAGGTTTTTCTCTGGGGCGCATTGCGCTCATCGTTCAGCCTCGGCCTGGCCTTTGCCGGCATCGGCTGCGCTCTTCGTTTTCCCGCTGGCATGCGCCTTTTCGAGGGCGGGCCTCAGCTCAGTAATGGTCGTTTCCGCTTCCTTGAAGCGGCGCTCGAGGTCGGCCTGTTCGAGTTCCTTGCGAATCTGATTGGCGATATACCGTCTTGCCGTGTCGGCCGGCATGTCCGCCGGAGTGGCAATCTTCACGGGTGTCTCCTCAAGGATCCAATCGTCGCTGCGCTGCGCGGCCAAGGGCACCCCGCGGCTGTTGACAATGTTTCCCATCGGGTTTCTCGCCCATGCATACCGGTAGTGAATGGGCTCAGGGACAAACTGGTTGCTGAGGACGAGCATGCGGTGGTCTAAATTAGGCTTCTCGCGATTACCTTTGGTGCCGTCGGCAAACCAGTTGACGTCGGCGGGATAGAACCGCCGATCCTTGCCGGCAATGGCGAAGCCGAGCAGCCGGCCGTCGCTGTCGTCGTGGGTCTTGACGTCGGTGCTCATCGTCAGGCGCATCGTGCTGCCGACCATCTCGACCTTGTCGATGGTGGGTGGCAGCCACCAGGCTTCGGCGTCCCGGCCTTTGAGGAGTTCGTAGCGTGCCACCAGCGCCCACTTGGCGGCCCGTTCGCCGACGGGGATCTTGATCTGCGGGTGATACCAGGACTTGCGCAGATCGAAACTGCTGGCGAACCCAATATTCTTATCACCGGCAGCACGCAGGTCGCGGAATGTCCAGTATTGCGCCTCGCGGATATACGCACCCGCGTCAAACATCGGAGCGAGGAAGTTGTCCCGCGTCTGCGGCTCACCGGCCGTGCACAGCGAGAGGATGCAGAACGGCATCTGCGGATCGCCAAACGTCTCCCGCCATGCGGCGATCATCTTGCCGAACACCTGGCAGTACATCCGCGCGCCGGCGGAGCCGTTGAAGCAGTTGTTGAACCCCTGATGGAAAAGGGCGCCAGCCACGGCTAAGCCGCGGAGCGGTTGGATCACGCTGGCGTAACGACAGCCCGGGCGGTTATTGTCGGCGGCAGGGCCTGGCCGTAGGTCGCTCGGCGGCTGGCTTTCGGCCGGAATGGATTGGCCCTTGGCCCGCAGGTTCTTCATGCGGTTCTCGTACCCTTCTCTTCGCGCCTTGAGGTCGGCCTGCGGATCAAACGCGGCGATCTTCTCCTCCCATTCCTTGAGCATTTCCCGCGTTTCCTTGCCGTCGATTTTCCGCAGCACGTCCGCGGGCGTCCACGTCTCAACGGTGGTCCCGCCAATCGAGGCATCAATCAGCCCGATCGGCACGCCACTGGCCATGTGGACCCGACGCCCGAAGATGTACCCGATCGCCGAGAACTCCGTGACGGTTTCCGGCGAACAGATGTCCCAGTCGCCCTTGCGAAAGTGCCGCTTGGACCAATCGCTCCATTCGTGGAGGCGTTCGAAGCTGTGGACCGATGTAAAGCCCTTGCCCACCGGCATGGTCAGGAGCCGGATCTTCGGAAAGTTGGCCGAGACGATTTCCAACTCCCCGTCGTCAACGTTGCTGATGGGAAATTCCATGTTACTTTGGCCGCCCAGTATCCAGACGTCGCCGACCAGGATGTTCTCCAGCGTCAGCGTTGTGCTCTTTCCCTTGACCGTCATGGTCTGCGGGACTCGGTTCGCGGGACTCGGCTTGAGCGTCACCTGCCAGGCCCGATCCGCCGCCGCCCGGGCCTGGACCTCCTGGCCGGCGAACGTCACGACGACCGCTTCGCCCGGTTCAGCCCAGCCCCAGACGTTCAGCGATTTATTGCGCTGGAGAACCATGTTGGACTGAAAAACATTGGCGACGCACAGGCCCTGCCCGATGGCGGGGACGCTGACCACATCCTCCTTCGGCATGGGCGTTTTTTCTGCGGCGACCGTAGCCAGCCCGGCCAGCAGCGACGCTAGCAGGGCGCTCAGAAAGATGGTGAATTTCATTGTAGTTTTAGGGTTTGCTGGTGTTTGTCTGTTCCAATGGTTCATTTTGAAAAATCCAACTGCCGATGCAGGGGGCCGACGCTCACCGAAATCTTGTCGCTCCCAAAGTCCCCGTTGAGATAGGGGCTTTGATAGGTCTTTGCCGGGCGCAGATCCACCGGCTTGCCGTTGATGCGGGGCAAGGAGAAGTGGTCGGGGGCTTTGGCATCGTAGAGCGTGACTTCGAGGTGGTTGGCCACCGGGCCGAACTGGTAATCCACCTTGTCCGGAGTGACGTTCAGGCGGTTGGCGAGCACAGTGGCCTTGAATTTGTCGAATGATTCGTGGCTCACAAGGTCGCCGGCGTGGAGGAGAAGACGTGACCTGTCGGTGGGCTTGTTGAAGTTCGCAGGTGTGGCCAGCGCCTGCTTCCTAACCCACTGGTATCCGCCATCAAGAAACTTCACCCCGACGAAAGCCTTCCCGTTGCTGGCGAAAATCCAGCCAGCCTCCTCCACCTTCTTCAGCGCCTTGCCCTCGAAGCCGATGCCGACCGCATCCGTGTTGTAGGATCCGAGGGTACTGCGGCCCAGCGGCGCGATGCGCTGAAGAATAAGGACGTTTTCGTGCTGCACGCTCCAGAAGGAGTGTTGGGGACGTCCACCGCCCCCATGCCCGATCTCCGGATACACGGCGCAAACATCGTTGCTTGAAGGGTCGTCGAAGAACATCCCGCACGCACGTTTCTGCCTGGAGATGCCGGAATACTTCAGAGACGGAGTGCCGGTTTTCGGATCGGGCATGGTGAGGGCCGGATTCTGAAGGGTACTGCCCAGCAGATAATGCGGTGTGCGGTAAGCGTAGTTGACCAAAGCCGAGTCGGCGGCGAGTCGTTGGCCCACCTCTTCTCCAGATTTGGCCGTTTCAAGTTCCCCGAGGACACGATTGCGGATGACGAAAGGCGCTGTTGCCGGATAGGCCCGCTTGCGCAGGAGAATCGCCTCGGGAGGCAGTTGGTAGCGACTGGTCTCGATCACGCGGGAATGACTCGATCCCGCTGACTGGCCTTCCGAGGCGTAGAGCAGGTTCTTGTAAGATTCGAACGCATTAGGGGCGTATTCAGCCCGGCTTCTTCCCCCTCCGCGACGTCCGCGCACCGAAATCTGTTCCTCTTCGACAAAGGCCAGATCGAGCAACAAGCCGAATCGCCTGCGGATAACGGGATCGGGGGCGAGTTCGTGCAGATTGAAAAGGGCCGGCCAGGAATACTTCTGGTAAGTGTTCGAGCCGACTTCGACCCAAAGCCCGCTCTGGGCGCGTCGGCGCGGCCATTCACGGAGAAATGCCGCGTGGGCATCGGCATGTTCCGCAACCGTGTGCCCATCCGCCAGCTTCCGGTCGCAGTAAGCCGGGTCTTCCTTCAGCAGGACGGTGACCAGGTAGTAGTTCGGCCGCCGGTTCAGGTCGTGGTTCTCCGTGCCGAGCAGCAGGAACAGGTTATCCAGCCCAGTGTCGGTGATCCGGCTTTCTCCGCTGACCCAGAGCCAAAGCGCCTCCTTCATGGCGGCTTCCGTTTCCGGCTTCAACCGTCCGGGAAAATGCAGGCTTTTCGCGTGGAAGAGGCAGAGGGTCCGCACGTAGTCGGTGACGGAAAAGAAGGTCCAGGGCGCATTTCCAGGCTGCTCCGGGGTGGCGATGGGTTGGTTCCCATGTTTCCGGATCAGGTCGATATAATCGTTCGCCTGTTTGACCAGCCGCGCATTGGCCACGTCCACCTTCTCATTCAGGTAGAGGGCCGAGAGGGTCCAGAGATTGTCACCCCAGATGCCCGGGGGCCAGGCCGAGTCCTTGGCGATGGTTTTGCGCAGGATCTCTTCACGCAGCTTGAGCGAAGCCTTGTGGGTTGCTGCAACGAGCTGATCGAGGTCCGCATATCCCAAGTCCCAGGGATATTTCCCCCCAGGGTTTTCCTGCGCCATAACGTGCAAAACACCAAGGCATAAGCCCCCTGCGAATAGTCCGATGAGCTGTTTCTTAACTAATTTCATTTTTGTGTATCATAAAGGGCCTTGAGAACTGCCTGGTAGGTTGGGCGCGGCTGGAACTGCTCGTCAAACAAGCGGGCCTTCTGCCCGACCAGCCAATGTTGGTTGACTGCTTCTGATACCAGCGGGTCCATGGGCCGAAATCCTTGTGGCTGATGCCGCCGCTGAACTCGGTGTGGAGACCGATGTCCTTGGGAATGGGGCCGGCCTTGCCGCCACTGCTCTCCTGAACGGCAGCGAAGGACGGGTCGGTGCCCCCTTGCGTGTAGAGCGGCTCGGCGGACGGCAAGCTGACAGTGAGGAACGCTGAGAATAGGGTAGTTGCTATGATTTTCATGGAGAGTCACTCAGCCTTTGCCTTTACCGGCGTGCTGAGCACGAGCAGGATTTTATGGTGTTTAGGTTTGTCGCCATGGGCGCGATCCTTCTCCGGGAAAACGGTATAGACGAGGTTTCCCGTCTCGCGAAAATAGTCCGGATTCGGATGATGCGGCTGGTAGGGCAAATGGAGCTTTGATACATCCACCTTTTCGGAATCGTCTTCTTCGTCTTCGTCTTTTACCTTCGCGGTCTGATTACCGACTGGGGAACCGAGGCTCTTTGCCTGCTCAGTCCATTTTCCGTTTTCCAAAACCAGAGTATGAGCGCCAGTCTTGTGATCGAAGGCTTTGACGACCGGGTGATTTTTCGCGTCAATGCTCAGCCCTGGCAAGAGTCCCACCCAAGGTGGCCGCCCGTCGTGCCTGGAGTAAACGACGTCGGCCTGGTGCGGGCCGGGCTCGGCGCGCATGGGCAATTGAATCAGCGATCCATCGCCGCGGTGGAAGGTTTTGCCGTCATCGTCGGAATAGGCGTAAAGCACGTCGCTGCCGGTGTGCCTGCCTTTGGCTGAGGGTGTGTTCTCGTTAAGGAGGCCAAAGGCCAGGTGCAGGCGTTTGTTTTTGTCCCAGCGGATGACTGCATGCGGTTGCGTATAGGAGAAGTTGCCGCCTTCGCCATTGTCCTCCCAGGCGGTCATGGGTTTGCCGGGAGCCTGCCTAGCTCGTTTATTGCTCGATATTTGGGCAGCGGGCACCTCGTCCCCGAGCATGGACCAGGTCTGAGTTTTGGCATCCAGCACGCTGATGCCGATTCCCCAGACCGGTTCCGCGCAGCGAATGGAATGGTAAAGCACGCCGTCCGGACTGCGGAAAAGGTGCGGGTAGGTGACGTTAAATCCCTGGGGCCGCTTATTGGTGCCCATTTTCGAGGTGTAAATGAATTCGGAGATGTCCTCCGGATTTTTGGAAACCCAATGTTTCACATACGCCGATGAGTGCATGTCGCCCACGACATGGATGTAGCCCAGCGCATCGGTGGCGATGGTGTAGAAGCGGTGCGGATCATCCCCCGTGACGTGGCCGGGCATGAGCGGAAACATCTGCGCCTCGCCGCCTTGGAGCGGCACTTTGACGATCATCGTCTTATACCCCGGCAAAAGGACCCATAGGTAAACGTGCCCGTTATAAACATGCGTGGTGACGCGCACCATAAAGCGGTCTTCGATGCAACCGCTAAAATCCCAGAGGACTTTGGTTTCGTATCTCGTCTCGTTCTGGCCGTCGGGCTTGTTTTCGGCACGGAGGGACGCGAGGCCCAGAAGGCAGACCAGGGTCAGGAACAGGGTGAGTTTTGGTGATGGCAGTCTTGTCATGGCGGAGATGAATTGGGGGTTCATGTGCATTTCATGGCGGCCGTCATTTGACACCTGTCCGGATCGTGACCCCGGTGACAAAAATCATGGCATCATTGGGGACGGTTTGGCCTTTTTTCGAGCCACAATACATCCCCCAGCGGAAGCTGATCTTGTTGTCTTTGGCCTTGGGACCGGTCCCTTGGGTCACCAGCTTCCAGGGACCGGCATCGAGCGGCGCTTTCTGATATACCTCATAATCCGCTCCGTTCGCCCGGACTTTGACGCTGAGGGATTTGCCCGTCAGGTTTTGAGCCATGCTGATTTCCCGCTCCAGGCCGGGCACAGGCCGGCGGCGGAGGAAATGGAGCTCGCCTGCAGCGGTCATATCAATGTGGAAGGGCCAAAGGAAAGCATTGCCCGCAGCGTCTTTGCCCTCGTGAAACAATTGGAAGATGCACGCACCGACCGGCTTCATGATCGTGTAAGTTCCTTCCCATTCGCGCCAAGTGTCGGGAGCGGCGGTGAGGTTGTGCGTGAAGATTTCGACGCGTCCCGGCGAACCCTTCTCGGCGTCGCCGCCGCGGATGTTTTGTTCGCCTTTGAACAGGCGGAACACCTGAACATTGCCGTCTTCCTGATACCAGCGCGTCCATTGGCCGAAGTCCTTGCGGTGGATGCCGCCGCTGAACTCGGTGTGGAGGCCAATGTCCTTGGGAATGGGACCGGCCTTGCCAGCCTGTTTTTCCAGCAGCTCGTGGTTCACATGGATGCTGGAGCCGAGGGCGCCGCCCTTGTTGAATCTCTCGCCGGGTTTGCCGCCACTGCTCTCCTGAACGGCCGCGAAGGACGGGTCGGTGCCCTCTTGCGTGTAGAGCGGCTCGGCGGCGAGCAGGCTGGTGGTGAGGAGCAGGGTGAAGGCGTTTGTTGTTTTCATTTAACTTGGTCTGTCGGCACGCTACGGACGCGAATGCCGGTAAAGAACTCGGAGTCGGCGATGGGACGGTAGCGAGTGTCCTTGCCGGTTGTCCAGATCGGCGTGGTGGTGCCGTCGGCGTGACGAATCCGCAGATTGTCGAGATAGACTTTGAAGGTGCCGGGCTTGCCGCCTTTGAAGACGAGGCCGTGGCGCGGAAGTATTCCCGGTGCGCTGCTGCAAAGGCCGATGACGCGATGTTCCCATATGCCGGGACCGCCTCTGGGTTCAGGACCGGCCGCCTGCTCACGGCCAAATTGGTCGAACCCCTCACCGCGCTTGAAATTGAGCGAGATGGACTTGTTGTCGTTACCCTTGAACGGCGAGTAATAATATCCTTGCCGCAAGCTGTCGGCGGCAATGGCGATGTCATATTCCACGTAATCCGTGGCGAATTGATGGCCCTCGAACCCGGCGAAAGGAACAACGAGGGTATCTTTCGGTTTGGCCTTTCCCGTAACGGTAACACTGATTTCTAGCACCTCGCCCTCGGGCGCGGGTTTCGCGTCGAACTTCGCGGGAACGGGCTGATGCGTGAGCGCCGCGCCGAGGGATTCGACCCACGCGTTCATCTGGGCGGTAAGCGACTTCACCACGTCGGGATGCGCGTCGGCGACGTTCTTTGTTTCTGCGATGTCAGCGCGGATGTCGTACAAGTCGGTATGATCGAAGAACCGATGTAACCGCCAGTCGGCGGTGCGGATCGCGTCTTCGTTGTGCCACGCCCAGTAATAGCTCGCCACCGGGCTGGTGGTGTTATCGCGTAACGCCGGCCAGATGTTTTTGCCGTCGAGTGGACGCGTCGCGGGCATTTCCAAACCCGCCATGGCCATCAACGTGGGAAACATGTCGAGCGCACCGCAGAGGCCGTCCCACTTCCGTCCGGCGAGCTTGCCGTTCGGCCAGTGGATAACCGTTGGCAGGTGTGTCCCGCCCTCAAAGACGCTGTGCTTGCCGCCGCGGAACGGAAGGTTGCTGCCATCCTTGGTCGCGCCATTGTCGCTGGTGAAGACGACGATGGTGTTGTCACGCAGGCCGAGCTTGTCGAGTTCGGCGAGAATGCTCGCGAGATTTTTGTCCATCGCCTGTACCATTGCAGCATAGGTTCGTTTGGTTTCGTCCGTCACTTTCGCATCCACGCCTGCCAAGTCCGAGTCTTTCGCTTGCAGTGGTGCGTGGACAATATGAAACGGGACGTAGCAGAAGAACGGGCGGGCCTTGTTCTCGCGAATGAATTCCAAGACGTGCCCCGTGATCAGGTCCTCGGTGTAGCCGACGTCTTGGGGCCGGTATTCCAAATTATGCCACCAACTCACCGGGCCGCGTCCTTGCACGGTGCGCCGCGTGAAATAATCCGCGCCGCCGCCATAATAGACCCAGGCTTCGTCAAAGCCGTGGGCGTTGACACCGAGACCGCCTTTGAGTTTCTTGTTCGGCATGGACTTCCAAGCGTCCTCAAACGCCCGACGATATTCGGGCGTGTCGGGGTCTTCGCCGTTGTGCCATTTGCCAAAGATGCCGGTTCGGTAGCCGTTCGCCTTGAAACCCTCGGCGATGGTGGTTTCCTCTTTCGCAAGTTCACCGCCCACTTCCGGTCCGGTGCCAACGCGGAACGGGTGCCGGCCAGTGAGCAACATCGCACGTGTCGGAGAGCAAACACACCAAGCCATGAAGTTGGGCAGTTCGACGCCCTGTTTGAAAAGCTTGTCAATTTGCGGCGTTGGGATGTTGCCGCCGGGATGCGCACTGATGTCGCTCCAGCCGAGGTCATCGGCCAGCATGTAAACGATGTTGGGCTTGGCTGCCGGCTTGGCTGAATCGGCGGCTGGCAGCGCGGCCAGCGGTGCCAGCAGCAGGGTGGCGAGGATGAGGATGTGTTTCATGGTTTGTTTTGTCTGATTAAATTTATTGCCGCATTCACGGCTTGGAACCGGTGTTTGGTGCAAAGATGAGCCCGTCAACGAACTCGTTCGTTTTGAAAAACTGTGAGTCGCGCACTGGTTTCCCAGCGAGCGTGAGGTTCTCGAAGGTGAGGTTGCGGATGCGCGCGTCGGCCTGGCCCCAGAGGATTTGGGGTTCACCCAGAACGCTGGGCGCGGCGATGGATAGGTTCTGGAAGAGGATGCCCGACAAGTCTCCGGCGGCGCGCTTTGCCGCGTGTTTCGAATAGGGTTCGGGCATGGTCATGCAGATAAAGAACTGCTGCAGCGTCGGTCTGGGATCCTCGATGTTGATGTTGCGAAAGACCACCCCGGCACCAGCGGCGCGGCCGCCTTCCCCGCGCATGTTAAAAACCCGACCGCCGCTCCATTTCTCCCATTTGGCCCGCGCATAGATCACATCGCAATCTTCCACCACCAACTGGCGGTCAGCTAGCTGCGGCAGGGCGCTCAGGACGAACGACGAACCGTTGGCGTCATTCCACAGCACGGTGCGGCGAATGCCCAGGCCGTTTACATAGAGCGAATCATCCTGGGTGCGGAGGAAGCAGTCCTCGATCAGCGTATTCCCGAAGGGATTGATCCCGTCGCCATTGGCGCGCCAGGTGAAGATCTTGGTCCACTGGACCGCGTTGGGATGATCCGCTTGGTAGGGGCTCACCAGCATGAGCGAGTGAGTAGCCGAGTCGGCGATAGTGATGCCTTCCACACGGGTGTCGGTGGTGCCAATTACCTCAATCGGACGGTAGCGCCCGTGGTCCTTGTCTGAAACGGCTGGCGCAACATACTTGGGATGCTTCAGCCGAGATCCCGACAAGGTGCCGAGGCCGAAGATGCGGATGTGATGACCGTCGCCCCATTTTCGGTTGGAGAGTGTGCCGTAAACTATCGCGTCTCCGGGGATGTAATATTGGCGATTGGCATGAAGCGGGAAAGCCAGCCCAACATCGTGAACGCCGGGGAGGAAATAGAGCGTGGTCCAGGGCCCGTCGGATGGCGGAGTATCGCCGGGTTTCACGGTCAACACGCCAGGATCATTCGGCTTGGGTTTGCCGACCAAAGGCGGGTTGGCAAAGAGGGAGATGGTATGGATAGGCGGTCCTTTGTAGCCCTTGCCCGTGTCCTGCCCGTCCATCTGGCCATCAATATCCACGGCGACGAGGCAGGGTTTATCAAGTCTGACGAGAACCTTGCCGTCTTTCACGGAACACACGGACGCTTTGCGTTGCGGATGCACTGCTGCGGAGTGAATCGGCTGGCCGTTGACGCGGGCAATTTCGATCTCCACCGCACCGGCGGTTTCAAAGTTCACGTAGGCGTGTGTCCAGCCCGCCAACGTGTCGAAGTAGGCGTCCGTCTTCTTTTCGATGGTCTTGCAGACGGTCTCCCAAGCGAAGGCGCTCCGCCACTCGCTGCCATCGCTGGCAGAGCGCACACGCACTTTGTAATGCTCCGAGGCTGCGAGCCCTGGCACGGGCGGATAGACAACCAACTCGTCGTCGGCGGACAGCGCGGCCAGTGGCGCGAGCAGCAGGGCGGAGAGGGTGAGGATGAATGGGTGTTTCATGGCGCTCGGAGATGTAGCACGAGCGGCGCGCTGCCCCAGTCGGCGGGCGGCGTAAAGGTCGCGGTGCCGTTGGTGAAGGAGCCGGCAGTGGTGCGGTTGCCGGTGTGCGGATGGAACCACGTGGCTTGGAGCGGCAATTTCACGCTGGTGATTACCAGCGTGAACGGCTGCGCCGTTTTTTGGAACACGACGTATTCGCGACCCGGTTGCGCCAGGCAATAACCGCTATTTACCAGGTTGTCCAACGGCGCGAGTTTCCAATACTCGGTCGCGCGCCAGAAGGCGCCAAAGTGTTTCATGAAGGCGTAGCCCGGCGGCACGTCGAGCGGGCGGATCACATCCCACGCGGTATAGGTGTAATAGTAGGCGGTGTAGCCGCCGGCCATCTGGATTCCCCACAGCGTACTCACGGTTTGTTCCGGAGTCATCACCTTGCCGTAGGTTTTGTCGTTCAAACCGCCCGGGCCACATTCGTAATCGGATTCCACATTCGCAATCGGCCAGGCGCGACGCTCCCGCTGGCGCAGAATGGTTTCATGGAATTTTCCATGCTGCTGATCAGCGCGAAAATCCGTCAGTTCGTCGTACGCGCCGTTGTCGTTGGCCTGGTCGTCGTCGTGGACGGTTGTGAGGTGGTGATACGGATCGGTTTCACGGAAGAATTTCAACACGCCCTGCTTATAGGCGAGGTCTTTCTCGTTGTGAGCCTCCTTGGAGAAATCCCAGATGATATTCGGATACGCGCCATAACGTGCGACGAGCCAACGGAAGAACAGCTTCTCCTCGGCGCTGCCGCGCGCCGGCCATTTCACCTGCTTGTTGTACACCTTGATCAGCATGTGCGCCTGGATGCCGCGCTCGTTCATCGCCGCGATCACGCGGTCGTAATGCTGCCAGTAGGCCAGATTCATCCGGTTTTGGTCGGGCTGCTCGTTCGTGCCTTCCCAAGGATAAAGGAGCGCCGGGCCGTAATCATCGGGGCCGGTCTTTCCCGCGCGCCACCTAGTGTCGTGCGCATAGGAATTGAGGATCACGTAGTTGAACCCGTGACGAACGAGGATATCGAGCGACTTTTCCACCGTGGGCACGCCGGGTTTGTCCAGGTCCAGTGCCCAGAGCCAGTCGTATTCGTAACCCTGCATGAAAAAGCGCGCGCCGTCCTCGAAGACGAAGTGATGCGGGTGCTCTTTGTCCACGCGCAGCCGGCCGTGAGCTTGCGGACTCGGATTCACCAGGCAGGTGAACGCGGTGGTCTGACCATCCAGTTCCTTCAGGTCGGATTTGGTCACGAGCGACCAGGCGCCTTCGACGGTCGGCGTCACGCGGATTTTCCACGTACCGTCGCCATCAAAGAAACCAGGGAGGGTGTATGAATTCCCATCCAGGCCTTTCGCCTCGGCACTGAACGCAACCAGGAACGGGTTTGGTGTTTTGGTGTTGGCTTTGAAGGCGAAGTCGTGCGGCTGCCAACGCGGAACGGCAACGTGTTCCACGGCGTGCAGCGGAGCCAGCGGCGTCAGCAGGCACGTGGTGCCGGCGAAGAGAACCGTGCGGAGGAGTTGGGTTTTCATGGTGTCTGAATGATGGGGTTGCTGGATCATTCCCTATTTTTTGAATCCTGACTCGGTGCGGGAGCGCTTGATCTTGTGTTCGGCGATCGTGCCGGGCTTCCAGGTGCGCGCCAGTTGTACATCGGCCGCGACATCCGCGGTTTGCCCGGGGATGTCCACCACGCCGGCGCGGTTGTAGAGCACGGGTTGAACATATTGGCGCGTGTAGGCGGCGGCGTAGTTTTTCCAATGGTTCAGCGCGGCTTCGAGATGCTCGATGGCGGAAGCTTGTTGCTGGGCGTCGCCAGATTTATCGAACAGCGCGAGGTCGCACGCGCCGCGAATCTTCGCGGCGTAGTATAGTCCGAGATGCGCCATGGCTTCGATGTCGCCGAGCGTGGCGGCGTATTCCTTGGCGCTGTCGGCGGGAGTGACGGCGGCGCGCTGGAGTGATGGCAGGGCGTGGAGCGCCTGGGCGGCGTTGGCGTCCAGGGTCGCGGCGATTTCGAGCGGGGTCACGCCCTCCGGCTTCTGCTTCGCGAGCAGGCCGGAGCGCCACTCGATGATGTTGAGTACACCGGCGCCGGGCATCGTACCGCCTTCGACAAAATCGCGCACGGTGTAGAAACCGCTCTTGCGCCGGCAGGCTTCGGGAAACCACTTCAAATCAATGTCGCCCCAAAAGAACCGCGTGATGTAGGGAAACGTCTTGGAGGCCGCGGCCCACGCGGCGGTGAGTTGGAGAATGTCGGCTCCGGGGAAACGGGCGGCGGTGAGGCGGTCGAAGGTGGCGGCCAGCAGGTCGGGTTCGTAGGCGAGGCGCCCCCAGAGCGCGAACGAGAGCCACTGTTTTTGCATGACGGTCTGGCGCGGCGTGCCGGCGTCCTTGGAGAGGAAGTCCCGGCCCCAAAGGTAGCCGTCGGGGCCCATGTAGAAGCCGGCGATCTTGTCTTCGCCGGGGATCGCCTTGATGAAGGCGCGGGCGTAATGCACATCCGCCCACCGGAAGCTGTAGATGTCGTCGTTGCGCACCGTGAGCCAGCAACGAAGTTCGGGACTGAGTAGCGGCAGTACCGGTTGGATCATGCTCGGATTGGGCACGGAATACATGTGGGCGATGGCGTATTTGAAGCTGAGGTCCAGCTTGCAGGGCAGTGCGGCGAACTCCTTCTGAATCTCGCCCAAGGCCGTCATGTGGAAGCGATGGATGAGCCGGAATTTCCGGTTGGGGGTTTCTTTCAGTCCATCGCGAATGCCTTCGCCGTAGGTTTGCCAGAGCCACTGCTCCTTGGAGAGGCCTTTGAATTCATTGAGCGGCATGCCTTCGCCGGCCGTGATGCCGAAGCCGGCGAGCAGCGGATAGGTCTTGATGGTTTCCCGGACGCTGGCGCGAAAATATTCGATCGTGCGGGGCGCGGCTTTAGCGCTGGTGATCCCGTCTTGGCCTTCCGCACCGTTGAGAAAGACGTTCCACGTGAACCAATACACGTCCACGCCGCGGTCCTGCGCCAGTTGCATGACGTCGCGCCAAAACTGAATCTTCTCGTCGATGGTGATCTGCTTGACGACCTCATGGTTGGCGAGCATCTCCGGGCGCACGAAGTTGTTGCCATTGCCGCTGAAGTTCTCGTCCAGCTTCACCGTGGTGCGCCAGACATCATCCAGCGCGACGTGCGGAAACTCCGGCACCTTCACGATGCTGGGGAAGGGATTGAGCGACCACAGCGAGATGACGTTGTAGCGATGCCGCGCCATGTCGTCGAACAGCTCGCGCCAAAAATCCATGCTCCACATCTCGGGGATGTTCGCCTGCGCGGCATCGGAGGGGTCGGTGTAGCTCGGCGTGCGCAGGTCGAGCGGGATGTTTAGCTTGATGCCGCGCTGGGCGATGTGCGGCGTGTGGATAGAGTCCTTCAACAAATCCAACGAACCGGTGCGGATCGCCTCGGCCACGTCCAGTCCGCCATACATCGCGCCAATCGCATCCCCACCGACGACGCGCACCGCCGCGCCTTCGCGCTCGATGCGATACGCTTGCGGCACCCCGGGCTCGACCCGGAGGGTCACGTTGGGCACGGATGAACCGCTGGCTTGCACAGCGCGCTGAACCTCGGCGGCGGCGAACTGGAGCGGAGCCGAATCGGTCGGCATGATGGTGATCGCCGCGTGGGCCGAAGCAACGCACAGCAGCGAGAAGAAAGCCGGCAGGGAGCGAATAGAGTTCATAGGTTAATTAGCTTTCCAAATGGACACCGGCCTTTAACAGGGCATCCCGCAGGATGGGATAAGCCAGGTCACGCGTGCCGCAGGATTTGGCCGCGCACAGGGCGGCGGCGGTGCCGGCGGCCTGGCCCTGGCCCATGCAACAAACCGTGTTGCGCGTGGACATGTGGGCATCATGGTTGGACGTGATTAACATGCCCGCCGCCAGGAGGTTTTCCAGGCCGGCCACCCGCAACGCTTTGTAGGGGATGCCATAAGTGCCGCCGTTCTTGATCTGCAAACGCGGCGCGTTGTCGTGAAATCCGTAGGCCATGATGTCGTCGTCGAAGTGTTTCCCTTCCAGCACGTCGGCGCGCGTGAGGTCGTAGTCGCAGGCAATGACCCGCGCCCGCCGGATGTTCAGCGACGGGCTGGTGCGTGCAATGAAGGCCTTCTCACAGCCGGGGACATACTTTCTGAACAGCTCAATCGCCTTGGCCTGGCGTTTTCGCAACTCCAACTCGGCTTGCGAGACGGCGTCCCGGTTCGTTGGACTGACGGGCATTTTGAACCCCATCTTGATGAACATGAAATAGTCGTCGTGGACGGTGGTGGTAACCATGGCAAGCATGATCTTGCGCGCCTCCTCGTGGAACTCCTTGGGCAGTCCCTTCGAATTGCTTTGCACACGGACAATCTGGCCTTCCTTGCCGCCACGCCATCCGCGGGCCAACTGCGTCACCGCGCCCTGGGATTCAAGATAGTCGTGGAACCGGGCAACGTTCACGCCGCCCACCCCCATGCTGTTCACCACGGGATAGTCGTTCGGCTCGGTGTATTTGGCACCGGCAAAGGCCGCGAGGTCACCGTAGCCGGTGCAATCCACGAAGGACTTCGCCATGATCGCCTCCCGACCGGCCCGGCTTTCTGCGATCACACCCTTAAGCCGCGAACCCTCCGTGATGGCGCCTGCGAGCAGCGTGTTGACGGCCACGGAGACGCCGGCTTCCACCAGCATCTCAAACGTGACCAGTTTGTAGAGTTCCGTATCAATGGCGGTGCAGACTGAATCGTAATTGTAGCCGGAAACCATTTCGGCATGGCCCGAGGTGCCGCCGACTTTGGCCAGGCGATCCACGATTTCCTGGGGAATACCCTGGACCACCTGCTTCCTGGCCACGCCGGGAAAGGCTTTCCATAAATTGAAATAGCTGTGCAGCGCGGTGCCGCCTTCCACGACGGTTCCGCCCGGATAGCCTTTGCGCTCGATCAGCATCGTTTTCGCGCCTTGCCGCGCCGCCGCGATGGCCGTTACCACGCCGGCCGTGCCGCCGCCCGCGACGACGACATCGAACTTGCGGATGGGCAGTTGCCTGGCAGGTTCCTCGTACCAGCCTTCCAGTGGTTTTTTCCGTTCTGCCGGCTGGCCCGCAGCCAACCCGGCTGGAAGTCCCGCACCCAGCAGGGTAATTCGTTTTGAAAACTCTCGGCGATTCATAATTTTTTCCTGTGATTAATATTGAGTTCGGTTCACTTGCTCGTGTCAAGCATTAGGTCTTTTTCCAGTCAACTGCCGTCGCCTGCGGCGAATACCAGGCCCGGGCAATAATCCGCCCCTGCGGATGCCGGCCCAGGATGCGCACGGTCTTGGTTTCGCCAGGTAGCAAGTCGAAATAGTTGTCCTCAAAGAACCAACCGAAGGGATTGCCGCCCGCGTCGCCTTCCAAGTGTACCGCGCGGGCGAATTTGTCGGTGGTGATCACCAGTACTCCGTTCTGCACTTGCACGTTCAGCTTCGCCTCGGGAAACACCAGGCGGCGCTCGATGTCGGCAAAGGCGTTGGCACGCGCCAGCACCTTCCCTGACTGGTCCGATAGCGTGGCGAACAGGATGTGCTCCTTGCGAAAGGCACGGATGCCGGCCTGGTCCAACCGCACGACGACGGCGGACTTGCCCGGGGCCACGGTCACTTCGCGCACGATCTCTTTGCGAAATTTGTTTTGCTCGAGATGGTAAAGCTGAATTCTGACTGTGCCGCTGACCGTTTCGGTGCTGTCGTTGACCGCCCACAAGTGAATGAACGTGCCGATGTCGAAAGACAACAGCACTGCGGCGTAGGCGCGACGCAGCGCGTAATAGGCGTGGTAGGGCTCGAGAAAGAAGTCCACCTTCGCACTGTAAACCTGAGGCCAGGAGTCGTTGTATTTCCATACAATGTAACCGCCACAACAACGGCGGTCGGATGCTTCCTCCGCCGGACGGCCTCGCCGCTGGCGCTCGACGGTGTCCTGGTAATACAGTCCCTCCGCCATGCCGAGCCGGTAAACCAACCCGGCGAGATCGGTGGCGTCGTAGAATTGCTCGACCGGCCCGGTCTTCTTCCAGCTTTCCGCACACGTGTAGGGCAGCCAGGTCTTGGGGAAGGGATGGCGGTTGCCGTGAAGATAGAGCGTGGAATAACCCTCCGGCCAGAGATGCTCGGGCTTCATGAACCGCTTTAAGCTGTGCAGCACGGGCGCGGCAATCCGGGTGTCTTCGCTGGCGAAATTCAGGTAATCGTAGCCGGGCACAAACCACATGTTGGTGTAACCATGCGTATTTCCCTCGCGCGGATCGTTGGCGTTCACTCCGCCATAGGGCGAACTGGGCTGGTAGTAACGCTCGGGATCGAACTGCCGGCAAATCGCCCCGACCTCTTCCGCCGCCGCCAAACCGGGCCAGGGACCGTGATCCGTAAAGTCCTTGTTGTAATCCTCGTGCGCCCACATCGCGGCTTCGTTGCACCCGCACCAGCAGAGGATGGAAGCATGATGCTTGAGACGTTTGAGCTGACGCGTCGCCTTCTCGCGGGAACGAGCCCGACTCGCTTCATCCGGCTTCAAGGGCAACTGGGCGAAGTCCTGCCACAGCAGAAATCCCCGGGCATCCGCCATTTCGTAAAAGTTGTCGTGCGGCGCCATGACCTGGCCCCAGATGCGGAACGCGTTGAAGTTGGCATTCTCCGCAAGGGCAAAGAGCTTCTCTGTGCGGGCTTGATCCCACACACGGCTCATCAGGTTGGGCGTCACCCAGTCGCCGCCGCGAAGCAGCACCGGCACACCATTGACCACAAAGTGCAAGGGCTCCGGCATGGTCAACCGGCGAAAGCCAATGGTCCGATGCCGCGTCTGCTGCGGGCGGTCTCCAGCCAGCAGCGTAACCTGCGCCCGATACAGCGGCTGACGGCCATAGCCACGCGGCCACCACAACTGCGGGCGATCCAGCTTTACGACGCAGCGGCAGTTAAAGCTCCCTGCGGTTGTCTCCGCCGAAGTGATTGATTCCGCCACCGGTTTGCCTTCGGGATCGAACAGCCGCACGCGCACGCTGACCGACGGCAACCGTGCGTTGCCCGACGCATCAACGGTCAAAGTTCCCGTGCTCAACGACTCGTCCAGCGATACACCGGCCACCGCCTCGTCCAGCGTATTGCCATCGGAAGTTTCCAGCCACACATGGTCGAAGATTCCGACCGAAGCCAGCGGCGGATTCGGGCCCAGATAACTGCCGCCGGGGCGCTGGCGACCTATCTCAGGCACACCTTCTTCAGACCTGCCCGCGTTGGAACGAAAACGGAGCACCAGCGAGTTTTCCGGACGCAGCGCCTGGCTGACTTCGACGGTGAGCGGCGCGTGCTCCTCCGAGTGCGACGCGAGGCGGTTGCCGTTGAGATAAACCTCCGCCCGACCATCGAGTCCCAGAAACCGAAGCCGGCTCGCGCGCCCCGGTCGCGCCGAAAACTTCAGCGCATACACCCAGTCCCTTTGCCCCATCCAGAAACATTTCTCCGTTCCGCCCGGCAGCCAGGGTGGTTCGATTTTCGCGTGGGCCAGGAGAACGTCCGGCACCATGGCCGGCAGGGCCGCAACCGGCAGCCAGCCATCGGCAACCGCCGCCCGTTCTGCCTCGTTCAAGAGCGCGGCGGTCGCCTCGGCGCGCGGCTCGAAGCCTTTGAGGCTCCAACCCTGCAACAGTTCGGTCGCTGCAACCACTTCATTGGAAGCCGCTGGTTCCGTCTGGCTGGACAAGTTTACAGGCGTCGCGAGCGCGCCGCTGACGATGGCTGCTTGCGCAAGGAATTGCCGGCGGGTCAGGTTCTCTTGGATTGGGTTGTCGCTTTTCATTGATGATCGGGCCGAGGCTACTTTTGTTTAAGAACCTTCTTCGGAAGCTGGCTAGCGGCGAGAAGTGGGCGGTTGCGCACAGCGTCGAGGTGGGGGGACTTCACACGGGTCAGCCATTCGATGAGCAACCCCTTCATCCGCCCTGCTTCGGCGCGGTATTGCTCCTTGTCAGGATTGCGGCCGATGAGGTTGTTCAACTCGTGCGGGTCGGTCTTCAGGTCGTAGAGGGCGTCCAAAGACGGTGCGGCGGTCGAACGGCCGAACATCAGTTTCCAACGGCCATCGAAAAGCATGAAGCCGGGAACGGCCTGGCTGGGCCATTCCGAGACCGCCACCCGTCCCTGGCCGCTTTCCTTGCCTTCCACCAGCGGGCGCAAGCTGCGGCCTTCGGACGCATGCCCCGGCTGGCCGCAGTAATCGAGGATCGTCGCGAAGAGATCGAGCTGTGAGGCGGGGGCTGGGACCACGGTGCTGGCGGGGATAACGCCGGGCAACCGCAGCAACAACGGCACGTGCGCTGAGCCTTCGTAGAAAACCATTTTGCTGTGCAAGCCATGATCACCGAGCATTTCACCGTGGTCGCTGGTAAAGATGACCAGGGTGTCTTTGGCAAGTCCCAGTTCGTCCAGCCGATTCAGAAGCTTACCCACCCAATCATCCACCTCGGTGACCATCCCGTAGTAGATGGAGGTCATTTGGCGGATGTTGGCCGGATTGCGATAGGAATCCGACTCGCCTTGCTTCTGCGCGAAGTAGGGCGAGTTGTCGCGGGGATCGTTAAGGCTGCCGGGCACCGGGATGCTGGCGGGTGGATACATGCTGTAGTAGGGCTCGGAGACCAGCATGGGCGGGTGGGGCGGATCGAGCGATACGGTGAGCGTGAACGGTCCGTCCTTAAGCCGGTCCAGAGCAGCCAGACCTTCCTGAGCCGTAAACGCGGTGTGACTGACAGCGGCGGGCACATCAAGCCGGCCATACATTCCTGCTTGCGAGGGTTTGCCAACGGGTGTTTTTCCAAAATTCTCGTCGAGCGGGATCGGCGTATAGGTGCCGTGTCGGCTGGCCAACTGCCCGGCTTGCACGGCGCGGCGCGGCGCGTTCTGTTCGACAAACTTGAAGAACGCATCACTTTCGGAAGTCTCGGCCTTGCTGCTGGCCGGTCGCTGTTTGCCATTCAGCCACCGAACGGGCTGGGTGTAGTCGAGCGTGAGTTGGTAGGGGCTGTGATACTTGCCGTGATACTCGCCCCGGTAGCCGTTGCGCAACAGGACTTGGTCAAAGGACGGAAACGGCGGTGCATCCGTACGGCCCGCATCCGTGTTGTTGAGGACGTGATTGGATTCAATGCTGTGCCCGGTGAGGATAACCGTCCGCGCCGGGGTGCAAACCGGACACGACGAATAGAAGCTGGTGAACCGTGCACCCTCGCGAGCCAACCGATCCATGTTTGGGGTTTTAATGATCGGGTTCCCGGCGCAACTCATGGCATCCCAGCGTTGCTGGTCCGTCATGATGAAGAGCAGGTTAACCGGGCGCTTAGACGCTGGGGTGGCTGGGAGACACGCGAGGAACAATGCCAGGATGAGCCCCCAGATGCGTTTCTGGTTTTGCAGCAGGAGGCGGGTAAATTCCTCGCCATCAACCTGGTGGTTTGCCTCACTCATTGATTCGTATGGCCAGTTTCAATTTCACTGTTGTATGAATGGTAATGTCGCTTACTCTGTGGAATTGGACAATTATTTTCTGAACCATGATAGCGTACCAGTTTAACTTGGAAACTGGCAGCCCTTACCGTTTGGCAAATTTGTAAGCAAACAACGCGTGCCGCCGCCGTTGGCGAAGAGGCTCGCGCTGTCGCCGAAACGTTATTTGCTGGCGCCGCGCTCATCTGCCTTTGGCGTCTTGCTTTTCCTGTTCGAGGGATTTCTTGATCGCGTCGTTGAAGTGCTTCTGATGTTCATCGGCGCTCAGTGCGGAGGGCGCGACGAGTTGGGCCGGATATTCGCCGCCTTCCCAGCGGAGATTGCGGATGTCACGCGGTCCCTGCCATGGTCTGGCGTTCACGTTCACTTTCTTTCCGTCTTTGACGGTTTCGCCGTTGGGGCTGAGGTTGAATTCGGCAACGGTCTGCCAGTTGGCCAGCGGCGCGGTGATTTTCGGATCGGTGGCCATCAGCTCGTTCAGACTGACGGCAACAGTCTGCCAATCGGGCGAGCCTTTCAGTTCCTTGACCACCGTGTAATCGAGGGCCGGTTTGCCGGGTGCAAAGACGCCCCACTCGTTGCTGATGAATTTCACGACGAGCGCGTTGTCGGTTTGGGTTTTGATTTCGAACAGCAGTTTCGCGCCATCCGGCCCACGCCATTTCGGATCCTTCACCTTTCGCGTATAAGCGGACCAGAGCGGAGGATGTCCCCAGTTTAAACGATACCAGTCGTGCCAACCGCGGGAACCATCGTCAATCATCCGCTCCGGCCTGTCCGTCGCCTTCACGCCGGCAGCCTGCAACTGCGCCGGCGATGAGGAGAGCACGCGGGAGCTGATGGCGAACGCGTCGCTATTTTCGTGGCCGGGCGACTGGGCGATATTCCGGTACTGCGCGGGCGTGTCATAGATCACATTCGCATAGGTGAAGATCGGTTGGGCAACGCTTAGAATGGGGCAGGCGGCTTTCCATTGGCTGCCGTCTTTCTTCGCCATTGCGTCGCGCCAGAAGCGTGTCAATTCGTGCGGATCAATTGAGTAATAAATGTCCACGCGTTTGACCGGCATCGTTTCGTCCGGGGCAACGGTGACGATCGGCACGCCGTCCGCGGTCTTGAGGTTCAATTCAATCTTCGGTGTCTGCGGCATCGTGAACGCGCCCTTCAAATGCTGCTCGAACCAGAGCGGCTGCGTGATCGCGTGCGCTTCGGTGTGGCGATGGTTCAGGTGCGGCGCGATGCTGAAGCGCAGGATGTCGTCGGTCACGTTGCGCCAGTTCCACGCCATGTTATCAATGTGCGCGTGGAAATCGTTCGCGGGGGAAAGCCAAAGCACCGGACATGTGATGCGCGGAATGTACGCGTTATCGGAAATGCAGGCGAACTCAAGCGGCGGCGGCTTGGATTTTTGGCATCCGGGCAGATCGGTCTGGCTTTCCAGAATATTGCCCGAACCGCCGCAGGACGGCACCGCCGCTTTCACGCGTTGGTCTATGCCGGCCAGATCAGTCGTGAGTTTGCCGCCCATCGAATGACCGCACGCTCCAATCCGCGCGGGATCAACTTCCGGCTGCTGCTCCAGAAAGGTAAGCGCACGCCGCGCCGCGATCAGCACAAGGTACCAGTTGCTGTTCCGCGGTGACTCAACGCCGTCGAGCGTGAACTCATCGGGCGTCAGCGCTCCGGCGAAATGATTCGCCTTGTTCCGCTGCGGCGGATGCGTGGCGTCGAGTTTGCCCCAGTCGGTTTGCGGGCCATTATACGTTTCCTTCGACCGTCCAAAGTTCAACTTATTGCCGCCCCAGTTGAGCGACATGCCGGCATAACCGCGCTTCGCGAAACCGATCATGCTGTCGAGATTCGCCGACTGTCCGCCGCCATGCATCTCGAGGACGGCGGGCAGCTTGGTGCCGCCTTTCGGGAACGCGTAGAACGCGGCCACTTTTGCCGGCGCGCCCTTGAACACACCCACCTGATAGCGGACCAACCGACAGCTGACGCCGTCCTGTTCCCACTCCTTGAGCACCTCCGCCGCCAGCGGTTCATGGCGCGGATCATAACCCGACCACAGTTCCGCAACGTTGGTTGGCACCCTGCCATCCTTCAACGGTGGCAGGGAGTCCCCGGCCCGAATGTTCTCCGTATTCGCCACCAGCAACAGGGTGGCGAAGATTGCAAAGGTGTGTTTCATGATTATTCCGGGTGTTTTCATGCTTCCGTCATTGCCAATGTTTGGACCTTTTGCAGTGGATGGCCAAACCACTGGGAAACAGTTCCATTTTCGCCTCGTGCTTACGCTGCAATTGGGTTTCTTTTGAGGCGTTGTTATGGTCGAACCCCCTTTCGGAATTTGCTTTTGGGCACGCTTCATGCTTTCACTTATCGCGTTGCGGTAAAGGAGCATTGCTTTTTGAATTGAGCTCATATTCGAGCGGGAAGGCCATTTGCGTGCCTCCATGAACAGCAACGAGCAGGCAAGAACCTGACTTCCCAACCGAAAGCAGTGGCTTGGAGTTTTCTCGTGCGGAACGGGATCGTTGTCGGGACGTTCGGCGCGTGCAACGCGGCCAGTGACACGAGCAGCAGTCGTGAGGGTCAATCGTGCAAGTCATTTCATTTGACCACCTCAATGACTGGCGGATCGGTCGGAACCGGTGGATTCATCATCATTTGGCTGGTGCCGATGCCCACATATTGTCCGGAGCGTTGGGCATCCGAAAGCGCAAGGCTGATGATGCCGCTGGCGGCCAGCCGTTTCCTGACGTAATCGGTCAGATCAATTTCGACCCAACCGGCTTTGGGGAAGGGTGCCTTGGTGATGAGATTGCCCAGCTTGGGCTGCGTATTCCAAGTGATGGGCTTCTCTCCCCGGGCGCTCCAGGTTTCATCCGGCACTTCCAACACCGCGAAAGTGACTTTGTCGAACTGCATGGTTGATCCAGCCGTTGTATTGAAGCGCAAGGTGGCTTTCTGGATCGTCTTTCCCTTGAGGGACGACAGGTCGAATTTTAAGAAGGGTCGGCGCCCGCGTTTCCCGACGTCCTTATCGAATTCCTGCACGGGGGCATACTTGGAGTAACCGAAAACTTGTTCCGGCCGGCCGGCATCCACATAGGTATCTTCTACGGCGGGAAAACGAATCACGCCAGGAGGGAGATCGCTTTTTGATTCGACGATCCACTCGCGGCTAAAAAAGGCCTCATCGAAAAAGAGATGTTCCGGATCATCACTCAACTTTTTGACAAAGACGGTTGCGGTTTGACCGCCTGCGGGGTTCTTGAAGTGAAGGTAAAGCCGGGTCCACCCGGTGACCTTGGCCAAAGTGGCGGTCGTTTCCTTTCCAGCGGCGTCGCGCACGCCGATCTGGACCTTCTGCGCATTGATGGTGGGCTTTACCCACGCCCAGTATTGATAATCGGATCCGGGCTTCAGGTTGGCCACGGTCTGTTCTAGCCCATTGGCACCCGCGCCAAGCTGCGCGGCCCCGAAGAGGCGGAAGGCCGGATCGCTGGCCGGATTGTGCCAACATGCACCCTTGGTGCGGAAAGGCTGCGCCGATTTGGTCCCCGTACTGACCCACGGGGCCAGAGTGTCTTTTTCTTCAAAGCCATGGTTCACCAGCAGGTTCAAGAAGGTAGCCTGTGGGCGAACAAAGGCGATATCCCGAGGCGATTTGAGGTCGCAACCGGCTTGCCAAGCGGGTTTTCCGAATGGATACGCACCGATATCGGGCTTGGCCCCCTCGGTGATTCCTTCCAGCGGCACTCCGGCCCCAATCGCCGGGGACCCGGGCTTGAGGGTAAAGTCGTAATTCCATGGCTCTTCCAACTTGTCGATCGGTTTGCCACTCTTGTCATTGAAGACCTCTGCCGGATTAATGGAGGAAAGATTGGCGACGTAGGTCTGCCCCGCGAAAGGAGTCACGTTAAAACCGAAGATGTTATTCACCCACTGGCACCCGGCATAATCACCGCCGTGCCCGACGGGCATGGAACGCTTGTACTTCTCATTGACACTGTCGAAGTCCGCCTCGGGGTTGGGGTTGTAATCGCTGAAGCGGTAGATGGTGTTGTTGTACACCAGCACATTGACCTTCGGCTCGTTCATGGCGAGGACAGGGATAACATTGTGATGGACGATGAAACCGGCGGCCGCATTATCCAGATAGATGCCATTGATATAAAGCAACCGGCGGTAATCGGTCATGCATTGGTTGTAGGCGATCTCGGTGCCTTCCCCGTCCGACATTCCCGCGCCGAGACAGTTGGAGTCGCGAGCCAGAAATGAGGCATCCCGGAAGAAGTTATGGACGATCTGGCTATGCACCGTATTAATACCGAGCATTCGATCGCCAGACTTCTCCATTGTGTTATAAGCAAAGAGCTGTTCATTACCACTCATCAGCACGGCGATGGCACAACCCTCTTCCGAGAGGTGGTGGAAATAATTGTTCACCACGCGGTTTCGTTCTCCCCCGATCACCAACATGGCTCTGCTCTTGGAAAAGGCCAGCTCGCTGTCGCGAATTTCGTTGCGCTTACCGTTCATTTTTGAGCCCTCCTGGTAGAGCAACTTCATCCCCTGGAGCCGGCAGTCGGTCGTTGTCTCATTCATCATCACGTTGCCGCCTTGCCCCTCGATATTTTGAATGACGATGAATTTTTTGCCACTCAAGTCCACCACCGACTGACGGGAGGAAACTTCGATCTGGAGGCTGGACGGATTCACGCCGCCGGAGGCGCGATAAAAGATCTGTTTGGTCTTGGCTTCATAGACCCACTCGTTATCCGCATCCAGCAATGCGCGGGTGCCGGAGACAACGTAGGTGAATTTATAGTGCGGGTTCGGTTTGCGGTCCGAACTCAGAATCATTTTTTCGAGCGTGATGGTTTTCTTAACCGGATCAAAGGAACGAATCTTGCCCTTCTCCGCCCACCAACCGTTGTACCACTGGAGATACCAGATCTTGCCTTCCTGCAACCAGTTTGCAGGCTTGTGATCGGGCAGGCGAGAATCGGCGATAGTATCCATGCCTTTCTCCACCGCCCCGCTGTTGCTCACCGCTTCGACCTCGGCTCGTAGCGCCTCCAAAAAACTACCCTGCGCTTTCGGCCAGCGAGCCTCGATGGCCCGTTGCCCATCCACCAGAAGCAGGCTATCGCGTGTGCCCTTCGGAGCCGTGGCCTTGTAAACGCCATCCTTGTCAGGCTGCCAGCCAGTTACCGGGTCCAAGGCGGAGAGAATCACTTTTTCCTGTTGGTAGGGTTTGTAGCTGATGGGGCGTCCCGCTTCTCCGGAAGCCGTCGGCACCAAGGTTTCCCGGTAGGTTCCTGCCCGCAGGATGCAGGTATCGCCGGGCTTCAATTGGGACGAAGCCCGGGCAATGGTCCGAAACGGGAGCGCCAGAGTTCCCTGATTACTGTCCAGACCATTCTTGGCATCAACATAATACTCGGCAGCGTGCGGTCTCCCGGCCACCAGCAGGAGGACAAGGAGGGAGATGGTCGTTTTCATTTTGGACTATGGTGGCGTAATCTGCGGAGGAGCTTTGTCCGGTGCAGATGCTGGCTAGGGGGAGGCAAGCGGAGTGGTCGCCAGGTTACCTTTGCGGTTTTTTATAACCCAATACACCACGCCGCCGGCAACGGCCAGCAAGGCAATGCCCAGCAAGGGCCGGTACCAAATCCAGGCCACCGCGATGGTAATGAACGACAACGGCAAAGCGAATGCCAAGGCCAGCAGCGCGGTGCCAAAGCCCACGAGATTGCCCAGAAACGGGATGATATCCGCCAGCACCTGAATGGGCTTGAAAATCAGCAGGAATCCAATCCACATGAATACGATGCAGATGCCGCGCAGGATCCAAGTGAGCAGTGAATTATCTTTCTTGGCTTGTTGAAACATTTCCACGGCTCCATGTTCGCCAGGCACCAGCATCTCGACTTTATTGCCATTCTTGCTCACGAACGGCTCAAAGGATTTGCCCACTTGCTTGGACACCAGGCTGACGGTACAGGGCGTGACCACTTGGAACGCGACGCGCTGGTCGCCCACGATGGGGGAATCAGGGCGGGCGCCAAAATACAGGAACCCTCCGGCTGGCTTGGCCTGGCCCTTGATCGCGCCCGGCAGGGAATCTGCTGCGGGAAGGGGCAACGGCGCATAGCTTTGAACCTTTCCCAAGAGCGAACTGGAAAGTGCAAACGCGCCCAAGTTAACAGGACTGGCAACCGTTTCACGTCCGGGATAACGCATACTGGTGGGGTTGACATGATCTTGCTGCTGGCGAAATTTGGATGAATCCACCAGTTCGCTTCGCCACTCTTTTTTGTAAGTGTAGGTCTTTTCCTTGGTGGTGCTACCGCCCAGGTTTTTTGATGAGGTTTCCGAGGACGATTCGACCCATTGATACAT
This sequence comes from Verrucomicrobiota bacterium, assembly GCA_037139415.1. Classification (NCBI taxonomy): domain Bacteria; kingdom Pseudomonadati; phylum Verrucomicrobiota; species Verrucomicrobiota bacterium. Next base: position 49,726 of record JBAXGN010000024.1, read on the forward strand.
CTCCGTATTGCGCTTTAATTTGAGCGCCTTGGCCATCACACCGAATTCCGGGTCGGCCAAAGTCTGGTCGGTCACGACCTGGCCGGTTAGGTGAACCACCTTGCCCTCATTGGCGGGGTTCACCGGGTCGGCGGCGACCGATACGGCAAGTTTCTGCGCCTCGCCCAAAGCGGAAGCCGTCCGCACCGCGCGACCTTCATTCCAGAAAAGCGCGATGGTGCAGATTGGGATTAACACGAGGCCGAAAAGAATGCCCACCAGGCTGTTCTTGATCCGGCTAAACCATGATTCTTCGCTGAATTCAGTAAAAGTATCTTGTGACATAGTTCTCTCTTTCGTAAGCTTAGTTAGCGCTGATGCTCATCTTGAACCCCTTTGCGGAAATACCTTTCAGGCTCTGAGGGTTTTGCGCCCAACGGGTACCGGCCGCAGCGACGGCAATGAAACTCATTACCACACGTGAACAAATTTTCATAGCCTTAGCTTTGCTCCACAATTTCACTTCAGTTATTTCACTGTCAACGCGCTTCATGCGCCTCATTTCCCGGTGGCCGCCAAATCCACGCAGACGAGCTCCCGGTCGTTGCGCGCAAACAGGCATTTTTTCGCAAAGGCCGGGTGACTCCACACCACCGCGCGGCCAAAGGCCTTGTTGCTCGCGTCCAGCACATGGAACCGGCTGATTTCCTCGTACCCTTTCGGTGAAAGCCGGGCGAGCATCAGGTCGCCCAACTCATTGAAGAGGAAAAAGCGATCCTCATGCTTGACCAAAAACGCCGTGCCGTAACGCCCCTTTTTCCCCTCGCCGGTGGTCGGGGCTGTGGTTTGCCAAACGCGTTCGCCATCTTCGCGGCGGATGCACATCAGGGTGCCGGTTTCCACGTCGCAGCCGTAGATATGCTCCCCTTCCAGGAACGGCGTGGCCGTGCCGCTGTAGAGGGCATTCTTCGCCTGGCCTTTCCATACGAGTTCCACGCCGGCCGCGCCCGGCTTGAGCTTGAGCAGCGCGCCCACGAGGCTGTAGCTGGAGACATACAGCAAATCCCCGTCCTGGCGCGGGGCGGCAATGGCCATGCCGTAGCTGGGTTTCAAGGGATAGGACCAGTTCAGCGTGCCGCGCTCAGGATTCAGGCTGTTCAATGAATCGCCATGCCAGAATAATAACTGCGGCTTGCCCTGATGCTCAATCAAGGTGGGCGCGCCATAGCCCGGCGTCGAGGCCGGCAACGCGCGCCAGCGCTCGCGCCCCGTTGCTTTGTCAAATGCCACCAACACCCCGTTGCTCTGTCCCACCGCGCAGATCACCGTGTCCCCGACCATCAGCGGATGCGAGGCGTAACCCCACACCGCGGTCCTGGCGTCGTAATCCTTCGTGAAATCTTTGCTCCATACCACCTGGCCGGAACCTGCGTCCAGACACCAAAAGTTGCCTTCCGCACCCAGTGCATACACCCGATTACCCTCCACCGTGGGAGTACAGCGCGGCCCGCTGCCATAGGCGATCTTGTACGGCCGCGGATATTCATGCAGCCACAACCGCTTGCCGGTAGCCGCATCGAAACACAGGACCCGCTCGACACCGGCCATCTCATCCACATTGAACGAATTATTTTTCGCCTCGCCGGATTGCTTCGCATAATCCATCACATAAACCTTGCCGCCGGCTACCGCCGGACCGCTATAGCCACCGGCTATGGGCGTGCGCCATTTAATGGGCAACCCGGTAGCGGGGAATTGAGTCACCACGCCGGATTCGTGCCAGACGCTGTCACGCCGGGGCCCCATGAACTGGGGCCAATCCTCGCCGATGACTGCGGTCGCCAACAGACAACCCGCGAGTCCAACCCATTTCACATAAATATTGGTCTTCATATAGTATGAGGCTAAATTTACAAACTCGTACTCGTTTTTCCTGGTTGCATCTGAGTTTTCAGGCCGCGCTATTTGGAGGCAGGCGGGCGGCAATCTTCCTTGCTGACATGATGCACCCGCTCGGATTTCTTACCGCCAAGAAAATCAAGTTTAACCTCGGCAAGGTGCTTTTGTTTGGCCGCTTCAAAGTGAATGACCGCATCGTTTCGCTCCAGGGCGAACACCTTGCGTTTGCCATGCTCTTCGAGATCATCCAGCACCTTTCGCATGGCTTCGGCCTTCCGGGCTGGAATCAGCTCCTGGTTCTTCTCGCTCTTGTCAATTTTTTCCATCGCTTTGATCGCGGGGGGAATCTGAGATGCCGGGAGAAAGCCGCTCGCGTTAGGCTTGTAGAGGACCAGGTCGTAGATTTTGTCCGCTGCCGCATCCACGGTCATAACTTGGACCGCACCGCCGCCCGGCACCTCGGTAAGAAAGGTTCTCATGCCCGGCTCACAAACGAGCTGGAACTCACCGCCGGAGGGCAAATCAATCAAGAGCGTCCCATTGGTATCAAAGATCGGAGTTCTCATGAAGAAGCCGGTACGGTAGTGCTGGTGAATGTTGATAAGCGCTTTGCCGGCAGGCGGCGCTGCGATGCGAGGGACGGCCGTCACAATCGTGTCGGCGGCATGGCTTGTCGGTGGAAGGCACAGGACGAATCCGAGACAGAGTGTGAAGAAGTGAATCGTGGTCTGATTGATAAGCAACGATTTTCTGGCACGCGTCATCCTCGCGTTTATCGTGTTACGGTAAGGGATCAGTGCTTGTCGCGCGTTATTCATGCCTAAAAACATACGCCTGCGCAAATTCTGGTCAAGCGCGTTTCCAGTGAGGCGAATTGGTTTTCAAAGGGTTTGGGTTGAAATCCGAATCATTCAGGTCGCTCAATTTCTTGTACCCTGCCCCTGCATTTTTACACCCTTATCGCAGGGCAGGATCAAAGAAACTCTTCCGTTGATTCCAATGAGCTTTCAAGCTGAGACTAAGGCGCGCAGGATTTTGGGCGGCTGGC
>JBAXGN010000025.1 GCA_037139415.1 Verrucomicrobiota bacterium
TTTATTCAAAAACCTGCAAAAAATCCGCATTGTTAAGTCCGACAGGCTGCTAGGGCGAGCGGGTTCGACCGCTTCAATCGACAGGCTTGCCTTTAGAGTGGTTTAAACTCGAAATCCGAAGCTGCTCACGGTATTTGGGGCAGAATATCAGCGCCGACTGACGTCGAGCGGCTACGAAATTTATGGAAATGTTTTGACCTGCACGGGATGGCGGTTCCTCAAAAGACGTCGGCGTCCCGGATTTACCCTGTCCATCATGTTAATCCTGTCTGACCTTGTTGCTTCACCTTCAAGACAGGATGTACAGGATTTGCAGGATGACTATGAATCAACAGTGATGAGCAGAGGCACCGGGTCCGCCGGGACGGTTTTGGGGCCAAAATGCTTTTTCGAAGCTGTTAACATTAATCAAAAACCCTCATGCAACCCGTTCAAGAGCAATCGGTTACATTTTTATAAGTTAAACTTATTTAATGGCATCGTGCTGAATTGAATAAAATGATTTCTCGAACGTCCAATAGGGTACTTATTCCCAATAAACCCGTACCCGGCACTCGATTCATTGCGACCTTTTTAAGGTGTAGTGTGCTTATATGAAAGTATTTATGGATAACGAACAAAATAATGCGACCGAGTTGAAACCATTCTCTGTAACGGAGGATATCAAAAACAATCAACGTGCGGGGGCTTGGGTACAAGCTGAACCGTTGGGCGACCCCTTTTATGTAGCCAATCACGAGTGGGTTGGCGTGGATCTGGATGGCACCTTGTCGGGGAATCATCAGTTGGACTTTACCGGCACGGTTTACGGAATCGGGGAGCCGGTGCCGGAAATGATGACTAAGGTAAGGCAGATGCTGGCGGCTAACATTACCGTCAAGATTTTCACGGCTCGGGCCTTTGAACCCAAAGGTATTCCTCCAGTTCGTGCCTGGCTGACTAAACACCAGTTGCCGGAATTGGAGATCACCAACCAGAAAGACCCGTTCATGGTTTTCTTTTACGATGACCGTGCGATTCAAACCGTCTCTTGCAAAGGGGTTTCGGTATTGGAAGCGGTACTGGGACTGGCTGGCGGAGATTAGGAGGCAACGAACATGAATATCAAAATTCACCATGGTTCGACTGAATATGACGATTGCTGCATTGAAATCACTACCCGGAACTCGCGCATCCTTATTGCGGTAGGGACTCCCTTTGACGATCCCAATACCGTAACTGCATCAAGTAAAGATGCAAAAGGGAGCCGGACCAAAAGCCTGGCTGAGAAAATCCCTGGTCTGTTTGCTTCGGGACCGGCGATTGATGCCATCATCCTTACAAGTGCCCACGTGGACAACACTCCGTTTCTCCAGGATACATTAGAAACCATTCCGGTGTACCTGACACCGGGCATCAGCAAGCTGATCGAAGCAGGAAGTTATTATGGGCGGACTTGTGCGGTACCGGTCAAGCGGCGGCACGTGATGGGCGGGGAGCTTCACACCCTGAGAGCGAAGGGAGATAGTGGCCTGCTAACCATTGGCTGTCCCACGTGTGACCAGGTGATGCTGCCGGATAAGCCGGTGAAGATTGGCGATTTCACCATTACCATCATTCCCGTGAACCACGACACCTTGGGGTGTGTCAACTTGTGGATTGAAGCGGAGGGCAAGCGGGTACTGTACGCCGGAGATTTGCGGTTGCATGGCCGTGACCGGATGTCGGCGGATCAACTGATTCGCCTGACCTTAAGCACAACACTGGACGCCTTGATTCTGAACGGCTCACATTTTGCGCGGATTCGTAAGGATCAGGTTCATTCCACGGATTTGGAGGATAAATTGATCTTTGAGATGGGTGAGAGCCCCGGCTTGGTATTGGCCATGTTTGTGCCATCGCATTTGGATCGCCTGATGACCTTTTACCAGGCCGCCTGGCATTCCGGTCGGATACTGGTAGTGGATCCCTTCACGGCGGAAATGCTGGTGCAGACCAATGCCACAGATGAACTGGCCACACCCCTGCCGATTCGGAAAGCGGGGATCAAGGTCTATTACCCGAAGGACTTCCCCATCCAACGCACGACGCTGCTGCACGGGAAAAAGTGTTCCCGAGTGACACTGGAAGCCATTCTGGAAGCCCCGCAGAAATACGTGATGCTGTTTCGCCATCCCATGCTGGTAGCGGATTTCGGCGGACAACTGCCGCCGAAAACCCGAATCATTTATTCCTATTGGCATGGATGCCCGACGAATCAGGCCGGAATCGCTTGGAAGAAACTCAAAGCTGCGGTATCCGCCGCCAAAGGCGAATTCGTGGAGTATCATTCGAGCGGGTTCCAATTCACGGAAGACATTCTGGCATTTGTATGGACCTTAAATCCCAATAAGATTCTCCCTCTCCAATGTGAGGGTTCAAACAGGTTTGATCAGTTCTTTGAAAACCAGACGACATATCTCAAGGATGGAACCGGGTTCACTCTGAAATAGGCAGGCTATGAAAATCACCATCCATCGAGGCACACACCAGATTGGCGGCAGTTGCGTGGAAATCTCCACCGATACCACGAGGATCATTCTGGATGTCGGCCTTCCGCTAAATGACGGGGAAGAGACCAAGTCACCCAAGCGATTGCGAAGTAAACAGCCGTTGCCAGATGGTCTGGCTCCCCAGGTGGACGGGCTGTTTTCCAGCGGACGCAAAATAGACGCCATTTTTCTGTCGCATGTTCATTCCGATCATGGGGGACTTCTGGCTCATACAGAGGCCAGCATCCCCATCCATTGCACCCAAGGCACTTCCAAAATGATGATGGCAGCGTCTATTTACGCTGGCCAAACCGAAGTGCCGCGAACACGGATAAAGACTCTTAAGCCCAAGGTCCCAGTGATGGTTGGGGATATTCAGGTTACCGCCTATCCGGTGGATCATTCCGCCTTCGATGGCGTGGCACTGCTGGTGGAGGCCAATGGAACGCGGGCGCTCTACAGTGGCGATCTGCGGATGCATGGACGCAAGCCCGGCATGGCCCAGCAATTAATCCAAGCCGTGGCCGCCAAAGGTGTGGATGCGCTAATCATGGAGGGAACACATTTCTCCGGGTCTCGGGCACCAGGGCGAGCTGAGAAGGAGCTTGAGGAAGACATTGTTGATGACATCCAATCCGCGTCTGGATTGGTGTTGGCATCCTTTTCGCCAATGCATGTGGACCGCCTCGTTACCTTTTACAAAGCCGCCAGACGATGCAATCGCATTCTGGCCGTTGATCATTACGCTGCGTTTGTTCTGCACTTGATCGCCTCGCAAGCGCGCATTCCAAAGCCGCAAGCCGAGAACCGCATCCGCGTGTTCCTTCCGAAGGCACAGCGCAAGCTTCCCAAAATTGACCGTTTGTTTGCCCATAGTCACATCACTTTGGCGGAGATCCTGGCGAATCCACGCGATTATGTAATGCTTTTCCGTTCCAGCATGGTTGGCACGGATTTCTCCGGGCAGTTGCCGGAACGTGTCCGGTGCATCTACTCCTATTGGAGTGGCTATTTGAAACAACCGGAGTGGGAGGCGACACGTGCGAAAGTGAAAGAAGTTGGTGGCGATTTCCAAGTGCGACATTCCAGCGGCCATATTCACGCGCCAGACATCGTGCGCTTTGTTGAGGCGATCAAACCACGCTTGGTCATCCCGATCCACACCACAAACCCGGAGGAATTTGCGAAACATCTTCAGAACGTAAAGATATTGGAAGACAAGCAAGGTTTTGGAATTGAATAAAATAGAGTTTAATAACGTCCTTCAAATAATAATTCAGAATTGGAAACACAAGATTTTATGAAAAAAACGTGTCTTTATTGCTTAAGTACCGGTGAATGGGTCCACTATTCTTCCTCTGGAAAAACCATTAAACTTCGTCAGTTCAAAAATGGACCTGAACCAGAAGAATACAAAAGCAGCAATCCAGGCGATGAGGACCGCCTTGCAAAAAGGCTAATCAATGCCAAGGAGGTAAGCTTTGCCGAGGTAGGCGCACGGATTGTGAGTGAAGACAGCGAACTTATTCCATCAAAGTTGCGCGTCAACGAAGATTGGGAAAAATGGCGGAAAGTAATTATATTTTTGGAGGAGAATAAACTTCAAATACAGTCTCCCGCTGAGAAAAAACGGGATGGCGGGTCAATAGTTATTCCCCAAACAAGAATTCGCCGATTCTACGAATCGTTAAGGCTGTTTTCTTCCGTTGCAATTCATGGTTCCTTTGCAGGTTACCTCACCAAGAAGCACAATTCCAGCGGCCGCAATGATTGTGCCGCGCATCTGCAAGTTATGTTCGAGGAAAGTGCTGATCACTTTGCTCGCTACAAGAATACTAAAGATAGGTTTGCTCCCCCAACGAAACAGCGTGAAGATCCATGGTGGCAAAGACCCAAAGAAAACAAGGGGCACACAGCCAAAGCATTGGTGGCAAGCCTAAAACCAGACACCCTGCCCCCGTTTGTCCCGGTGGTTTTCAAAGATGATGGGGCTTTGGATTTTACGCCAATTGACTATGAAGTAAGCCCATATACGACAAGCAATGCAACTTTTGAAGACGGACACCATGGTCGTAAATCTGGTCAAGGTGGAGTGGATCTTCTATTGCAAAGCAACGATCAAGCTAAATTGCCTATCATCGCCGAGGTTAAGGCCCCTGGCGATACGAACATGTTCCTAGCACTTGTCCAGACCTTGACGTATGCGGTTGAGTTTACAACACCGAACCAACTCCTGCGTTTGAAGACCAGTTACGAGCAACAATTCAAAGTCCTCCCGGCTGATGCAAAATGTGACATTTACCTGATATATTTCGCTGGACCTTCTCCAGAACTGCTGGAAGAGACAAAGGCTATTACCGACAAGTTGCTTGCAGATGCTTCCAGTTCAGTTGCTCAACGAGTTCGTAGGATTGCATTCATCGAAGCGGGAAAGCCAGGGACGCTGAAATTTCGATGCACGCATCTATCACAACCAAAAAATTTAGCGAGCAGCCAACATGCGGCAGATGGTCATTAGGTGATTGCCATCTAAAAAAGTTGATGGCATCGCACGATGAAGCCAAAAGGGATTTGGCATTATAGAGGCTACTCTGGAGAATTGATTGGTAAAAAGATGGACCCGTTTTATAACCGGCTCGACTTTTAGGAAAAACTGATTTAAGGCATGCCTGATGAAACTGAAAACCGACTTGCTAGAACAGTTAAGCGCAGCGGACATCTTGGCGGAAGCAGTGGCGACGAATCACCGCTTCAGGCCCGAGCCGCTTTTATCAAAGACTGGGACTGGCAGTCTATTATCAGCATCAACCGGGGAACGTGCGAAAGAGGTCGCGCGCAGCACGGCATTAATTCGGAAACTGCGTGCGCGTGCGCACAAAAGTGGGAAGCGCATCGCGGCCAAGTTGGCTCGTTAGCTGAAACGAATGATTTTCTCAAGGAATGCCACAAACAAGCTCCGTTTCTATTCTTCAACGGTTTAGCCTGCCTGCCCGAGGCGCTGATTCGGATGCCACCAAAACCCACCGGGTACAGCACACGGCCTTCAGCGCAGACTTGACCTTACACCGGTTTTTGCCAGGTGCCGGTTTTGGCGGATTGGTAGGCGGCTTCCATGACGGCGACGCGGGCGGCAGCTTCGCGCGAGGTGACCAGCGGCATATCGCGCTTGCCGGAGACGGCTTCCACAAATTGGTAGATGGGCAACGGCGGCGGTTGCGGCAGTTGTTTCCAGGGCTGTTTACCATCCGCGCCCTGGATGTTCTTGCACTTGAGATACAGGTCGCCGTTGAGCATGTGCGCATGGCCTTCGGTGCCGCTGATGAGCAGGGTCACCGGGTCGGCCACGTCCACCCAGCCGGCGGCCAGGGTGCCGGTCACGCCGTTGCGGAATTTGATCAGGGCCTCGCCGCATTCATCGGTGTCGCCATAACGGGCGGTGATGACCTTGATATCGGCGGTGATGGACTCCACGTCGCCCATCAGCCACATGAGGATGTCCAGGGAGTGGGTGCCGAGATCACCGAAGCCGCCGCAGCCGGATTGCTTGGGATCGGCCATCCAGCGCCAATCGGTATCGAACCAGCCGCCCAGCGAACCGCTGTGGCAGTTGGACCCGCGAACGCGGGTGATTTTGCCAAACGCGTTTTTGGCGACGAGTTCCTTGAGCAACAGGTGGGCCGGGAAGGTACGCATGAAGTAGCCGGTGGTGAACAGGCGCCCGGCCTGCTCGATGGTTGCCGCCATCGCCGCGCTGTCTTTGGCGGTCACGCCCAGCGGTTTTTCGACGAACATGTGCTTGCCGGCCTTGGCGGCCGCGGCCACCAGTTCCAGGTGCCGGTTGGTCTCGGAGCAGATCACCACGCCGGTCACTTCCTTATCGTCCCAGATTTCCTGAACATTGGCGGTGGTTTTGCTGCCGGCTTCCTTGGCGCGCTTCTCGGCGCGCGCGGCATCATGATCCCACACGTATTTGACCACGACATCCTCGCGCCCTTTCAGGCGGCGGCCAAAGTCGGGGGTGTGGATGTGCGCGCCGCCCACGATGGCGAGCGTCACTTTGCCGCCGGCGGCTTGCGCCAGGGTGGCGAGCGGACTCGCGAACGCCGCTGTTGCCGCCACCAGACCGGTGGTCTTGATAAAATCACGCCGGGCCAAATTGCTTTTCATCGTCATGCCTTTCCAAATGGGTTGTTTCATTTAAAGTGCGAACGGGGATATTCTTTGGCCGGGCGGGGGAAGAATTCAAGGGAATCTTGTGGAAAAATGGCCTGGAAATTTTGCAGAAAAATGGACCGGCAGAAAAATTAGTTGGCAAAAAGATGAAGACAATATTTTTAACCACGGATTACTCGGAATACACGGATAGAGCAACTGGTTCGCGATCTGCGAGCCGCTGATTTTGTAATATTGGGAAACTGAATTTTCGTGCTTTCGCCAAACGGCGGGTGGGCGTAGAGTGCCTCCATGTGGAAAGCACGATTGGCGTTCATTGGTTTGATGGCCCTGGCGATTTTCGGCGGCGGCGCGCTGGTGGGGTTTACCGTCGCCCGTCTGATTTATGGGGCGCCCTCCACGCCGTATTCGTTGAATACCAGCTCCGTTTTGAAGCAGGTGCAGTCGTTGTCCGAATTGGTCACCATCAAATATGTGATGGAAAAAGTGGTGGTGCTCGAAGATCCGCCCAAGGACACGTTGGGCATGTTATTCACCGGTGAGAGCCGGGTGATCATGGTGGCGGGCGGGGTGGTGAAGGCTGGCGTGGACTTGTCCAAACTTAAAGAAACGGATTTACACCTGCGCGGCACCAATATCACCATCAACCTGCCGCCAGCCACCATTCTCGACGCCTACTTGGACGATAAGAAAACTCAGGTGATGGAGCATAAGACCGGGCTGATGCGCAAATACGACCGCAACCTGGAGCAGGAAGCGCGACGGCAGGCGGTGGATGACATTCGCCGCGCGGCAAAATATCAGGGCATCACCACCGAAGCCGATCTGCGGGTCAAAGAGGAGTTGCGCCGGCTGTTTAATTCGCTGGGGTTGGGTGTCGAGTTTAAGTGATTGACCTTTTGCAAAAAAACAATCCGGCAAAATGAGAACATGGCAAAAGCTGGAATCCGAATTTTAAGAAATTGACCCCAGCCACGGAGGCTGGTAGCTTCCGTGTAAAGTTAGATACCATAAACGTTCAGAGGAGAACACATGAGTACACGAATCGGCATATTGACAGGTGGCGGAGATTGTCCGGGACTCAACGCGGTCATCCGGGCGGTAGGCAAATCCGCGTCCAAGCGCGGCTGGGAAACGCTGGGTTTCCACAACGGGTTTGAAGGTCTCCTGGACAAGGAATTTACCATATTAGACTACAAGAACATGGATGGCCTGCTGTTTCGCGGCGGGACGATTCTCGGCACCACCAACAAGGGCCGCTTTGCCGCCAAGGTGGGCCATGGCGAAGTGCAGCGAATCCCCGCGGAAGTGTTGCAGGCCACCCTGGCTAATGTGCGCGAGCTGGGCTTGAAAGGCTTGGTGGTGGTGGGCGGTGACGGCTCGTTGTCCATCGGCCAGCAGCTTTTTGAGGCCGGCGTGCCGTTGGTGGGCGTGCCCAAGACCATTGATAACGATCTCGAAGCCACGGTCATCACGTTCGGTTTCGACTCGGCGGTGGCCTGTGCCACGGATGCGCTGGATCGCCTGCACACCACGGCGGAAAGTCACAACCGGGTAATGGTGCTCGAAGTCATGGGGCGTTATGCCGGTTGGATTGCCATGCATGCGGGCATCGCCGGTGGCGGGGATGTGATTGTGATTCCGGAAATCCCGTTCTCCTTTGACAGCATCTGCCGGAAAATCGAGGAGCGCGAAGGCCAGGGCAAACATTTTACCCTCATCGTGGCCGCCGAAGGCGCCCGGGAATCCGGCAAGGATTTTACCACCTCGGGGGCGGCGGAGAAAAACCGCGAGGCACGGCTGGGCGGCATTGGGGCGTTGATCGCCGACGAAGTCGGCAGGCGTACCGGCAAGGAAACCCGCGTCTGTGTGCTGGGGCATTTGCAGCGCGGCGGCGGGCCGACCACCTTTGATCGCTTAATCTGCACCCGCTTCGGCACCATGGCCGTTCACTTGATTGCGGAGGGCCAGTTTGGCAAAATGGTGGCGCTGCATCCGCCCAATACCGTGGCGGTCAACATCACCGAAGCGATTGGCCGCCTACGCACCGTGCCGGTAAACGGCGATCTGGTGCAAACTGCGCGCGACCTCGGTATCAGCGTGGGCGATTAACTGCGTGCGCCATCCGTCAGGGGAAACTTGCGCAGCCCAGTGCGCTGGAGCAGGGCCAGCGCCACGAACCGCGGGTTGTTTTTGAAGTATCGGCGCCACAGCCGGCGGGGTTCCCGGCACATCCGGTAGAACCATTCCAAGCCGCTCCGCTGGATCCAGCGCGGCGCTTGGGCCACTCGCCCGGTGTGAAAATCAAACGCCGCCCCCACCCCAATCATCAGGGTCACCGGCAGTTTGGGCAAATAGTGAGCCATGAACCTTTCTTGTTTCGGCGTGCTCAAGCCCACCCACAGGATGTCCGGTCGGGACTGTTCGACTTGGCGGGCAAGCTCCGCCTCTTCAGCAGGGGTTAGGGGACGGAACGGCGGTTCATAAGTCCCCACCACTTGCACTCCCGGGAACCGGGCGGTCATGCGTTCTTTCAGGGCTGCCGCCACACCTTCAGCACCGCCATAGAAGAAATGCCGGACCCCGCGCGCGGCGGATTGGGAGAACACTTCCAGCATCAAATCCGGTCCATAGACCCGGCTCATGTGTTTGAACCCGCTCAGTTTTCCCATCCAGACCATGGGCATGCCGTCCGGCGTGACCAGAAAGGCGCGGTTGTGGATGGTTTTCAGTTCGGGATCATCGTGCGATTCCATGACGCCATGCACGCCGGTGACGGTGATGTAACCCTTCCGGCGCCGGGCCACGGCCTCAAAGATGGCCTCGCACGCCAGGGGTAGATTCATGGCGCTGACACCGACTCCCAACACGTTCACGCGATCAATAGTCATTCGGGTTTTGGTCATTTGCCGCAAGGACTCACCGCTCAATCAAGTCCTGCGCAAGTGTTATCGCAAAGGGGGATCGGCTCCAAGCAGAAAGTCTGCCATCGGGGATGGCTCGTGGCCAGTCATGAGTATTTCTTGACTCCATCCCGTCTGCGCGCCATACCCATGCCATGCAAAACATAACTCAAGCCGCCGGGTGGCGCCGCATCATCCCCGTCCCGGCGTGTCTGCTGGATCATGATGGTTGCCCCACGGGAAAAAGCCTGGCGGTGACGGAGGGCCGGTTCACAGTGGACGGCGCGCGCGATCAAACTCCGTATTACGAAGTGACGGTGGAATAAGCACGGAGAGCCGCAATGCAATTACTGCCGCATTCGAAAGAAAAATGGCTCGATCTGACCCTGCTGCCGGTGAAAGTGTGTTTGGTTGTTTCTGTCATGGCACTCGTTCTTAACCTCCCATTCAGCAGACTTGTTATCTATGATTGTTGGCTTGTGTCAGTTCCGGTGCTCATGGTTGGAGTTCTGCTGCAGGTTATTTTTCGCCGGGTTGGTGAGGCCTTGTGGACTTTGTTAATTTTGGGATTTTGCCTGCTATTACTAAATTGGGCAGACTGGGCGCAGACAATTTTTCTAACGCTCATTTTAGCCGCTTGGCTTATATGGCGTTGGGCTCAGATATTCGAACGACCTGCAGCGACAAGTGAGGAGCCGATCGAATGTCTCAAATGCCGCACGATCATGCCCAGCGGGGAATCCAAATGTTTGCACTGTGGCTGGACTTATAAGATCGAGGATAACCCCCGGACAAAGAACCCTAATGCCGATGGTGGATAAGAAAATCCGAAGTTCGCAAAGCTTGACACCCGACACCATGGGCCTACTCTGCCGCTGAAATACGACCAAGCTATTATGAAAGCGATCCTGTTCACGGCGTGCGCCCTGTGCGTGTCACTGCACCTTAACGCGGCGGATCAGCCGCTGCTGGCCACCCCCGGCAAAGTCATCTACGAGAATAAGCTCGATGCCGCCCCGGGCGCTCCATGGAAATCCGCCAAGGGCCAGTGGGAACTGGCGAACGGCGTGTGGCGCGGAGCGGAAAAGCCCGAGGACAACCACGGCGCGGTCACCCGCCTGCCCAACCAGTTGGCGGATTTTGTCATCGAATACGAGTTCAAGTTCGAGGGGGGCAAATCCACCAGCCTGACCATCAACGCCACCAAGGATCACATGGCGCGCATCATGATCACGCCCAAGTCCGTCGCCATTCAGAAGGATGACAATGATCACGACGGCCCGGACAAGGCGGTGGTCTTCGCCCGTTTCCTCGCGGATTTCGCGCCCGGCACCTGGCATAAGGTGCGCATGGAGATGGTGGGGGATATGATGCTGGGCAAGGTGGACGACCTGGCGGCCTGGGGGAGCAGCGACCTCTTCAAGCAGGCCCGTGTGGCGCCCGGCTTCACCGTGGGCGGGCAGAGCGTGGACTTCCGCAACCTGGTCATCCGCGAGGCAACGCTCAACCCCGGCTGGGAAAACGTGAAGGACACCCTGCCCAAGCCCGGGGAGAAAGTGGCGGTGCCTGCGGCCCGCCCGGGCGCGGGCAAGGCCGGCAAAAAGGCCGGGGCGAAAAAGAACTGATGCTTATTCCAAAGTTCGAAATGCGAAACATTTCTATCTTGTCATTCAAGGAACATCCAAGAACACTTGAATGGTATTGTGTGTGCATGGCTGGCCAACGGTTGCAGGCGGCCGGCCGGATGGTTTCTGGCTGGCCTGTTTTGGCTTTGTGCCACCTGCCAGGCGCAGGTGCTGTTTGATGCCACCAAGGCGGAGACGGCAGGCAACGCGGATTGGATCATTGATGGCGCCACCCAGCAGATTCCCTCCCCGTCCATCACCGGCATTACCACCAACAGCACGGAATCCTATTGGAAAGGCGGCATCAGCGCGTGGGGTGTGGCGCTGGCCAAACTGCGCAACACGGGCCAATTGACGCTGCCCGGAAACGGCATCGAGACGCTGGTGTCCAGCGGCGCCATCACCTATGGTAGCGCGGCCAACGCGCAGGACCTCTCCAATTACCAGGTGTTCGTGGTGTGCGAGCCGAATTCGCCGTTCACGGCGGCGGAGAAAACCGCCATCCTGAACTTCGTCAAAAACGGTGGTGGATTATTCATGATCGCCGACCACAACGGTTCCGACCGCAATAACGACGGCTGGGATTCTCTGGAAGTCTGGAATGACCTGATGACCAACAATTCCGTGCAGCTCAATCCGTTCGGTTTTCGCTTCAATGCCAACACTGTGACGCCTACCAACGTGACGGTGGATGCCGCTGCCACCAATATGCTCACGCATGGCCTGGGTGGAAACGTGACCACCCTGGCGTTCAGTGCCGGCGCAACCATGACGATCAACAATTTCAGCGTGGCTTGCCCAGCAGTGTGGAACACGTCGAAAACCACCGATGTGATGGCACTCTACGGAACGTTCGGTGCGGGCCGGTTTGTGGCGGTAGGGGATAGTTCCGTGGTGGACGACGGCACCGGCACATCTGGCAAAACCCTTTATGATGGCTGGAGCGGCCCGGTGGATAACGGGTACCTGGCCATCAACGGGACGGTGTGGTTGGTGAACGGCAGCAGCAATGCGCTCGCGCCACCTGTGGTTGTCACCAGTGCGGCCAGTGCGGTGACCACGAATGCCGCTACGCTTAATGGCACCATCAATCCCAACGGCCAAACGGCGACGGCCTGGTTTGAGTATGGGCTGACGACTGCCTACGGCACCAATATTCTGCTTTCGGGCACCTACACCGGAGCCACCGCCCAAGCGGTAAGTACCAATCTATCCGGGCTGACGGCGGGAACCACCTACCATTTTCGCCTCACCGCCACCAATAAGTCGGGGACAGTCAGCGGCGCGGATCAGGTTTTCACCACCGCAGCTTTGCCTACCCCGGATTTGACCATCACTAAAACGCATACCGCCGTTTTTAATCAAGGAGCCACCAACCTCACCTACACCATCACCGTCACCAACCTCGGCACGTTGGGCACCACCGGCACCGTCAGTGTGGTGGATACGCTGCCAACCGGTCTCACCGCCACGGCCCTCACCGGGGATGGCTGGACGCTCAATCTCGGCACGCTTACCAGCACGCGCTCCGATTCCTTGGCGGCAGGTGCCGGTTACCCGCCCATCACGATCACCGTAACGGCGGCCACCAACGCGCCCGGCAGCGTTACCAATCGCGCCACAGTTTCCGGCGGCGGGGATGTCATTACCGCGAATAACACCGCCGCTGATCCCACTACGATTTACCCGTCGGGCAGCGGTGGCACCTTCACCGGCATCCTGGCGGGTTGGGATGTTAGCGGGCTGACGAGTTTTGGCGTATCGCCTTTGGCACCGGTCACCAATGCCCCCAACCTCTCCATCACCGGCCTTACTCGGGGCGGTGGAGTGACCAACACATCTACCGCGGCCGCCCGCGCTTGGGGCGGCAATGGGTTTGACTCCACCAACGCCGCCCAAGCCATCACCAGTAATGAAGTGGCCACCTGCGCATTGGCGGCTTATCCGGGTTACCGGGTTTCGTATTCTTCGATCACCCGGCTGGATTACCGTCGTTCCAATTCTGGTCCTGCCTATGGGCTCCTGCAATTCCAAGTGGGTTCGGGTCCTTTCCTGGATCTGACCAATCTCAATTATTCCTCCTCTGCCAACAGTGGCGCCTCCCTCGGACCATTTGACCTTTCCGGCATTGCCGCGCTGCAAAATGTCGGGGCGGGCACCAACGTCACCTTTCGCATCGTCAACTGGGGCGCTACGAGTTCGGGCGGCACTTGGTATATATTCGATGTGGCGACCAGCACCGCGCCCGATTTTGCCATCCAGGGAACCATCGCGCCGGTGTTGACCCCGGCAGAAGCGTGGCGGCTGCAATGGTTCGGCACCACCAACGACACCGGTACCGCTGCTGACACCTATGTGGCCACCAGTGACGGCATGCCCAATCTGCTTAAGTATGCGCTGGGTTTGAATCCGCTGACCGTCAGCACCAATCCCGTCATTGGCAATTTTGACTCCGGCTATCTGCGGCTCTCGCTGCCCAAAAACGCGACCGCGACTGACTTGATTTTCACAGTGGAAGCGACGGGGGACCTCCTTACGCCGGCTTGGACTACCAACGGGACCACGGTGGAACAAAACACCGCCAACCGCCTCCAGGTCCGCGATAACGCCCCGCTCGGCTCGGCTCCCCGGCGCTTCATGCGCCTGCATGTCACCCGGCCGTAGGCGTTGCGCCTCGTACCAACCTGCAAAAGGCTTTCGGTTCGCGTGAGTCACGGCTCGACATTCATCCGCCTGCGCGGCACCATGGTTGTGCGTGCCGCCAACCATCGAAAATGCACTACTCGCCGCCCGCGTTCCGCGCCTTCGTCTGCGCGTCACGACGGTGGCGGAAACCATGCTGCGCTCTGGCCATCCCTGGCTGTTTGCGGACAGTGTCCGCAGTCAAAACCGAGATGGCCAGATGGGCGAACTGGGTGTTGTCTATGATCGGAACGACCGGTTCATGGCCGTTGGCTTGTTCGATCCGGATTCGCCGTTGCGCCTGCGCGTGCTGCATCTGGGCAAACCCGTGACGCTGGATGCCGCCTGGTGGCGGCAGCACTTGCAGCAAACGCTCGCGCGGCGGTACGCGCTGTTTGACGCGCAAACGACCGGGTTCCGATGGATTCACGGGGAAAATGATCATTGGCCGGGTCTGGTGCTGGACCGCTACAGCGATGTGCTCGTGCTCAAGCTTTACACGGCGGCGTGGCTGCCCCGGCTGAACGAGGTGGCCGGTTTGATTCAGGAAGCGCTCCACCCGGCCCGCCTGGTGCTGCGCCTCAGCCGGAATATCCAAGCCAACGCGCAGCAATGCTTTCACGTGGAAGACGGGCAATTACTCTTTGGGGAACCGTTGACCAGTCAACCCGTGTTTCTCGAAAACGGGCTGCGCTTTGAAGCGGATGTGGTCCGGGGTCAAAAAACCGGTTTTTTCCTGGACCAACGGGAAAACCGGCGGCGGGTTGGCGCTCTCTCACGCGGGGCGGAGGTGCTGAACGCGTTCAGTTTTTCTGGTGGTTTCTCACTCTACGCGGCGGCGGGCGGCGCCAAGTCCGCCACCGACCTCGACATCAGCCGTCACGCGTTGGCGGCGGGACGCCGGAACTTTGCGCTCAACCAGTCCGTATCGGCGGTGGCGCAATGCCGGCATGAGGGGCTGGCGGTGGATGTGTTTGCCTGGCTGACGCAAAACCGGGCGCGGCAATTCGATCTGATCATCCTCGACCCACCCTCGCTGGCCAAGCGCGAGTCGGAACGCGCCGGGGCAATCGAGGCCTACGGACGGCTGGCGGCCGACGCCCTCCGTTCGCTCCGCCCCGGCGGGGTCCTGGCGGCCGCCTCCTGTTCGGCGCATGTTTCGGCCCCGGAATTTTTTGAGGCGGTCCGCCAGGCCGCATACCATTCGGGACGGGCCTTTGCGGAAATGGAAACCACCGCGCATCCGCCGGATCATCCGGCCACCTTCGCCGAGGCGCACTATTTGAAATGCATTTACCTGCGGATGGCCGGGCGGCATTAATGGGAGCACCTTTTGAATGAAATACTGTCACCACCACCGGGTCTCTGCGGCGGCAGCCATTTTCCAGGCGGTGCTGTTGGGATGGCTGACGGCATGTGTTCCCTGCCGGGCGGCGGAGAAATTGCCTGCGGTGAAAGAGATATTAAACCGGATGATCGAACGGGCCTCGGCCATCGCCCGGGCTGAGCGCGGGCCGCAGTACACGTATGATAAACATGCCTTGCGCGAACAGTTGGATGAAAACGGGGAAACCATCAAATCCGAGGAGCGTTTTTACCAAGTCAGGCTAGTGGCTGGTTTTCCCTTTGATCGGCTGGTAAAAATCCAAGGCCGGGAACTTACCAGTGACGAATTGAAGCAGGAGCGGCAGAAGGAGGAAAAGTTCCAACAAAAGGTATCGGCGCGCAACCTGAAAAAAATGGCAGCCAAGAAAGAGGGTTGGGTGACGGCCCAATTGCTGGAACGGTATCAGTTCACCGTCAAGGAACGTGTGATCCTAAACAATCGCCCGACCCTGGTGCTCACGTTCAAACCACGGGAGGGCGAGCTTCCCACCAAAAATTTCATGGATAACATTCTGAATCAAGTGAGCGGCACCACGTGGGTTGACGAAGAGGATGCGGATGCAGCCAAACTGACTTCGACGCTTCAAGGCTCCGTGTCGCTGGGGTTGTTCGGCGTTCTGGGGTCGCTGAACCAATGCGAGTTTTGCCTGGAGCGCCAGCGCATGCCGGACGGCACATGGGTGAACGTGCGGCAGGTCGTGCAGATCAATTGCCGGAAACTGGCCAGCACCATGCGCTTTCGGAACACGGAAAAAAGCAGCGGGTTCAAATTGGATTCGGCGGCCTCAAAGTAGCATAAGCGCACGCTCCCTCTCCAGGCCCCCCCCGCATCCCGTCTTTCTCTCCCTTCGGGGCGAAGGTGCCCGCAGGGCGGTTGAGGGGGAGGGATTGGTTCAGGGGGGCAAAGAGCGGAATCTGGTTTCGGGTAATTCTCACTTAACTTCTGTATGCGACTGATGACTTGATGACTGATAACTGGTCACTCAAATTTTACCTCCCGGCGGCAACCGTGTTTTCAAATCCTGTGATAGCGTGTTTATGTAATTAAAACATTAACATTATTATATGAACGACAAAATGAAAACGAAAGCGACACCGAATCCGATGACTACCGCCACCGACCTTGCGGCATTGCCCGAACCCGCCCGCCTGCAATTGGCCGACGGCTGGCTCGCCGGCCTCTCCCACGCCGAACTCCAGGAAAACCTTCGCCGTGACTTTGACTGCGAACTCGCGCCGGAAGCATTCGCCAGGCTATTCGAGGAGTGCGTGCTGCCCCGGCTGCTGGACCGCCGCGCCCGCACCGCGCATACCGCCAAGCTGCTGGCCGCGCAGCCGTTGCCGGATGGCTTTGATGCCGCCCTGTTCGATCAGCTCAAGCAACGGCTCCTGGAACTAGCCCTGAACCCCGTGCTCAAACCGGCGGATATCCTGGCGCTCATGACCCTGTGGTTGAAGTACCGCGACCAGGAACTGGACCGCCAGAAACTGGAGCGCGAAGAACCCGGCTCACCCAAAGGCGAAGCCGGCATCCGCCCGGAAACCATGGCCTACATCGAGGAGAAACTGAAATTGATGTGAAGAAAAACCGAAATCCGAAGAACGAAAACCGAAGAAATTTGGTTCGAAATTCGGGCTTCTTTCGGGCTTCGGTTTTCGACATTCGGATTTAATCAATAACTTCAAAGACGTATGAAACCTAACTTTGCTTCTGACACGTCCCTTTCTGGTCTCTGGCATTTCCTGCCTTATCAACTCCGCTGGCTGCGCGACGGTTCACGCCTGAAGATCATGGAGAAATCGCGCCAGATCGGGCTCTCGTATGCCACCGCCTATTCCGCCGTGCGTCGCGCCGCCGCGCACGATGCCCGGCTGGATGTCTGGGTGAGTTCGCGCGATGAATTCCAAGCCAAACTATTTCTCCAGGATTGCAAGCAATGGGCCGACTTGTTGTGGCATGTGGCCGTGGATCTGGGAATTCGCCTGCTGGAGGGTGACTCCCGTGCCTCCGCCTACACACTTCAGTTCGCCAACGGCCGCTGCATTTATTCGCTTTCTTCCAACCCCAACGCGCTGGCTGGCAAACGCGGGCATGTGATTCTGGATGAGTTCGCGCTGCACCAGGATCAGGCGCTGCTGTATCGCGTGGCCAAACCGGTCACGCTTTGGGGCGGTCAGCTTGAAATCATCAGCACGCATCGCGGCGCCAACAGCCTGTTCAACCGGCTGCTGCTCGATATCCAATCCGGCAAGGCCAGCGCCGGATGGTCGCATCACCGCGTCACGCTGGCGGACGCCGCCGCCCAGGGATTGGTGGACCGCATCAACCGTAAAAACAACGGTGAAGAAACACCCGAATCATTTGTGCAGCGGCTACATTCCGAGTGCCTCAGCGAGGATGAATGGCTGCAGGAATATTGCTGCACCCCCGCCAATGAGCAGTGCGGCTTCCTCACCGGTGAACTCATCACCGCCTGCGAGGAACCGGATGCCGGCGCGACCACATGGTCCCTCGAACAGTTGCGGATGGCGCGGAACCCGCTGTATCTCGGCGTGGACGTGGGCCGCAAGCATGACCTCACCGTACTCGACGTCGGCGAGTTGATCGGCGACGTGATGCATGACCGCTTTCGGCTGGTGCTGGAACACCGCAGCTTTGACGAGATCGAACACTGGCTCTGGCGCTTGCTGGAATTGTCCCGGCTTCAGCGTGCCTGCCTGGACGCCACCGGCATGGGCCTGCAATTGGCGGAGCGCGCCCAAAAACGGTTCGGCTGGAAAGTCGAACCGATCACCTTCACCGCGCCGCTCAAGGAGCAACTGGCCTACGTGGTGCGCACCGGCCTGGAGCAGCGCCGGCTGCGCCTGGCCTGCGATCCCGCCCTGCGCGAGGATTTGCTGGCCGTGCGCAAGGAGGTCACTACTGCCGGAACCTTGCGCTTCAATGGCGATGCCAGCGATGGTCATTGCGACCGCTTCTGGGCGCTCGCGTTGCGCCAGCACGCCGCCGCCCGCACCAATGCCTTTGCCCGTCCCATGTTTCTCGATTAACCAAACCAACCAACCTAACCTTAACCTCAAATCCTTATGCCAATCCTTAAACATATCCTCGATCGTTTCCGTCCCGCACAAAAATCGTCCATGCCCGTCGCGCGCGCGTTCTTGCGCGGCGACGACGAACCGGAATCCGGCTCGTTGCCCTTGGTCAACCCGTACCAGCAATCCGCGTGGGTTTATGCCGCCGTGTGCGCCAAGGCCGCCAAGATCGCGCAAATCCCATTCCGTCTTTCGCGCGCCGGAGTTCGGCGGCGCGGCGAAAACCTGGTCACCAGCGGGCCGCTGTATGACCTGTTCCAGCGACCGCATCCACGCCTGGACCGGTTTGCCTTCTGGGAATTGATCTCGACCTGGCTGGATCTGCGCGGCGAAGTCTTCCTTGTGGCGCTCGATGCCGATGGCCGGGTGCAAAGCCTTACCGCGCGCCCACGCGCCTTTCCGGTGCGCAGCCTGCTGGTGCTGCCGCCGGATGATTTTCAGGAAATCATCACCGACCACCAATTGACTGGCTGGCGTTATCAGCCGGGCGGGCCGTATTCGCCCCTGCCTGGCGCGGCCCTGCTGCCGGAGGAAGTGATTCACCTGAAGCTGCCAAACCCGTTCCAGTTCTGGCGCGGGATGTCGCCGCTGACGGTGGCCCAGCTTGCTGTGCAAACGGATTACGCCTCCGCCCAATTCATGAAGGGCCTCATGCTGAACAATGCCGATCCGGGCCTCATCGTCACCGCCAACAGTTGCCTTTCCGAACATCAAATGGAGCAAATCTACGCCGCCTTGCGCGAGCGCAAACGCCGGCCCGGCGCCGCCGACCGTCCGTTGTTCCTGCCGTTCGACGTGAAGGTGGACAAACCGGCGTTGCGCGCGGCGGATGTGCAGTTTTTGGAAAACCGCAAGTTCTCGCGCCAGGAAATCGGCAGCATTTTCAAGGTGCCGCAAACCATCCTGGGCTACACGGAGGATGCCAACCGCAGCGTGGACGAGCAGCAATCGCTCAACTGGCTGATCAACGTCATCCTACCGCTGGGTCGTCGCATCGAGGCCGCGCTGCAGCCGTTGTTGGACCTGGCCGGCCCTGAACTCAGCGGCTGGTTTGATCCCGACGCCCTGCCCGAAATGCAGGCCGCCCGCCGCGCCCGCGTGGATACCGCTGTAAAGCTTGCCACTCTGGGCGTGCCGTTCAACGATCTGAACCGGGAGTTGGATTTGGGATTTCCGGAATACGCGTGGGGAAATGAACAGAGGAGCCAGAAACCAGAAGTCAGGAGTTAGAAGTTATGGCGTCAACAATTCGGGACGCAGCGTGCCCACGATGTGTTGCGGTAACAGGGGATCGAGCGAATCCGGAGCGGGTTTTTCCAGTCCCACGTGTCCATCGCAGAACGTGACATTTGCCCGCTCGGTGTGGCGGAAGTGGGTGGTGGGTTCATCTTGGGAAATGAAATACGATTCTTCGAGCATGGGATTATCCGGCGAGGCGGGCGCCAACCAGGTATTCACCTGTGCCGCATCGGCATACAGCGCCAGACCACTCGTGTTGGTGATCTGGTTGACGTTGAATGGCGGCTTGGAAAGGAGCGTAGAAAAATTGTTGTTGTACCCGTAACCATAGGCGGCACCTTTGGCCTTGAGCTTGAACTCCACCAGCGAGTAATCCAGCGACGGACACAACTCGACGCCCCGGCCAAGCAAGTACGGATACAGCGCACCCTGAGTCGCATCAAACGATCGAGTTCCTTCCGCCCCGGTCTGGAGCCAGCCAAACCAATACAGCCCACCACCGTTGGTGTTCGCAAGGAGATACCGGAATGCCTGGCCCTGGTTGTCATCCCAGTACATCTGGGTGGCCAAGCCAAGTTGTTTCAAGTTGCTCACGCATTGGATGCGTTGAGCAGCCTTTTTGGCGCGGTTCAACGCGGGCAACAGCAATCCCGCCAGAATCGCAATGATCGCAATAACAATGAGAAGCTCGATCAAGGTAAAAGCAGAAATCTGCAGACGGGAGACCAGAGCTTCCAACTTCTGACTTCTGACTTCTAACTTCTGTTTCCTCATTTTCATGGTTTGGTGGCCATTATCCGGTAGAAGCCGGGTTTGGACGTTGGCCGGTTGGTGTCGCGCAGCGCGATGGGGCCGCCGCCGTTCACCGTTGCCACATTCGTCCAAGTTTTCATATCCGCTGAGCGTTGCAACCCATACACCCAGTTGGTCTGAGAGGAAAGCCCGATTTCCCAGTTGCCGTTGGTCAACCCGCCCTGGATTTTTGCCACGGGCGGATCGGGACACGTCACCGACACATTATCCACCACCCCATGCGCCAGCACCGAACCGGTGCCTTTGCCATCGTTGTAACTGGTGACCGAAAAGCAATTTACCCGGAAACCCGCTTGGTTGGTGAATACCAGGGGATTCATGCTGCTGTTTGTGCCCAAGCCGAAGAGCACCCCGTTACAGGTAGCCGACATCTGCATGGTCTTATTGCTGGAAGTATAGGTGATTTGCAAGTGATATAAGTCGTCGGTCGTCATTTCCAACGGATAGTTATGGCTATATTCGTAAGCACTGTTGGTCTTCACCACCGCCAAGGCAAACGTGGCGCCGAAGCCGGAATCTGGAAAATAATCAAACTCCACTAAATTACGCACTCCATTCCCAGTGCCAATAAACAGGTTGGTGGCGAGTGTGTTGGTTTGGTTCATCAGCCCAAGAGCGATCTGGAAGGTGAACCGCTTGCCGGGGGTCGAGCCGATTCTGATGTCGCTCATTTTCAAATCAAACCCGAATTGAAAATCGTCCTGCTCACTGACCATGGTCCCCAACGGCAGGTAAAAGAAGCTGTTCGATTGCGAGGAATCCCACGTCACCTCCAGGTTCTGGTTGGCGGCATTCCACACAAAAAAGTTCGTGTCGCCATGCACCTTCCAGCCGCGCGCCGTCGGATCGCTGGAGAAATCCTCAAACAACTGGGCGGCAGGCGCTGCGACGGTGAAGACCGCCCACAGCGCCAGCACGCCCGGAATATGTTTCCGTTGTTTCACGCCACCAGCCAGGTATTTGGCGCGGGCCAGACGGTTTTGCCCGTCAGGCAGTCATGGCACAGACACACCTTGTGCCGCAGTTCGGCGGGTATCCGCGCGAGCGCCGCCTCGGAAGGTTTTTCGTTCCAGCACCAGCACGGGCCTTCGTGGTTGCCCTGCTTGGCCAGCTCGCAATCATTGGGCTGGCCGCACAGCGGACAAACGCACGGGTTATGCGGAGAATTCATGAGACGTCCCTTACTTGGCTTTGCGCCGCCACCACAACAACCCGGCGCCAACCAGACCCAGCGCCCATGTCGAGGGCTCCGGCACCGCCGTGGAAAAAGCATCCACCTTCACCCGGCCGTCCAGCACATCCACGCGCAGATAACTGGCATCCAGCAGGTTCACGCTCCCGCCCAAGCCATCCTGCGCCAGGCTCAGGTCGTACCCGGCGCCGCCGGCGGAACCCGCGTACAACGCTCGCATGCCCGTATAATCCAGCCCGGCGAGATCCGATGGATTCAGCGCGGGATTGGGCGCCAGGCCAAATTGCCCGAAGGAGTCGGTAGGCAACCCGGCCTCGATCTGCCGCGTCAGCGTGGGATTCAACGTGTAAAACAGCACGCCATCCTGGCTCACGGAAATGCGCACATTGCCACCATCCGGATTATAATACGTGCCATCCGAAATCCCGGCGCCATAGTATTCGCCATTCGTAATGTTCAGGCCATACGCGCCGTAGATGAGAAAATCCGCACCGTAAGGATTCGCGCCCGAATTCCGGATAGGGGTATCAAACTTGACCGTCAGCGACCCGCCCGCCCCGATCAACAAAATATGATTGGTTTCATACGGCGCATAGAACTGGTCTATGGGCACGCTATACTGATCCATCAGGGTGGGTGCGCCCAAGGCCGAGGAGGCATTGGCATATTTCAACTCACTCCCGGACAAGGCGCCCGGATTGTAATTCACCACTGAGGTGGCGAACGACAGGATTTGGGCGGGATTGCTGCCGGCCCACGAACATACGGTTAACGCGCCGGACATTACCAGCGCCATCCAACTAGCTTTCTGCATGGTCTCTCTTTCAGTTTGGTTCGCGACACAACGCGAACCGAATCAGTTCTTTTAGAGACCAGCGCGGAGCCTGAATGTTTCCTGAAAACAAAAAACCTTCACGCTCCGCAAAACGGCGAATGAAGGTATTCAACGCATGCCGCCCCGAGACGCGGGGCAGCCTGGTCTCATCCTTCTCTGTGCGGAGAAGCTGGCTCCGCACCTTGCGGAACCATGACGAGCACCCTTGGACCGGTATCCTGACTTCGGGCTTCAAACCTCACTCCCGCCTTCCCGCTGGTGTGACCCAACAGTGGCCCAGGGAGCTTGTAACCCGTTACAGTGGCGCAACCGTCCCTGATTTTAACAGGGTTCCCAGTCGCCCAAAGGTGTATTCAAAGAACCGTGTCTTTGTTAAACCCGCCCGGCCCCAAAGCCAAGCTTTAATTTTGGGAAGTTTTAATTGTTCTTCCCAACACTCGCTAACGCTTGCCTCCCGCCGAAATTTCCATTAAGCTCTTTCTTGACATGAGATTAGCAGTTCAACGGGCAGGCCGCGCCCTGCTCAAGTTCGTGCCGGGGGGCGAGCGGAGCTATTTTGCCCAATGAAAGTTCCGCATCCCATTCCATACCAAGGCAGCAAGCGTGGCTTGGCACCAGCCATTTTGGAGTATTTCCCGGAACGCGTGGCAGCCTTGATTGAGCCATTTGCCGGATCAGCGGCGCTCACCCTGGCGGCAGCCGCCAGGGGTTTGGCTGACCGATATGTGATCAATGACCTGAACAAACCACTTATCGGCTTGTGGCAGGCCATTATCGAGTCACCGGAAAAACTGGCGCGGCAATACGAAGCCCTCTGGCGCGCGCAACATGACGACCGCCGGCTTTATTACGACAAAGTGCGCGATGACTTTAACAAGTCGGGGCGTCCGGATTGCCTGCTTTACCTTTTGGCCCGCTGCGTCAAGGCCTCCGTGCGCTACAATGCCAGCGGAGACTTCAACCAAAGCCCGGACAACCGGCGGATGGGTGCCTTGCCTGAGACCATGAAAGAACACCTGCTTGGGGCGTCTCACTTGTTACACGGGAAAACCAAGCTTTTATCCCTCGACTACAAGGACGTTGTGAGTCAGGCGACAGCGGATGATTTGGTGTATATGGACCCGCCCTATCAGGGCGTTTGTGGCGAACGCGATCCGCGTTATCTCAAAGGTGTGGTGTTCGATGAATTCGTTGAAGCTCTGGAGTCGTTGAATTATCGGGATATCAAATACCTTGTCAGTTATGATGGCCGGACCGGCGAACGGACCCACGGACGTAAATTGCCAGACCATTTGCGGCTGCATCTGGTCGAGCTTGAGGCGGGCCGTTCCTCACAGGCAACGTTATTGGGACGGGATGAAGTTACGGTGGAATCCCTGTATCTGTCACCGGCTCTCGGTGAGGCGCTGCATTTACGACGGCAACCGCGCCGTCGCACCGTCGAGCAGTTAACGCTGTTGGAGGCGAGACGATGAGCAAGCCCAAACTTCCTCCCAAGTTCACGGCGCTATGCAAATCGGTAACCGCCAAACGCCCAAAGACGGTGATAGATCACCTCCTTAAGCATGGCTTCATCACCACCCAAGAGTTGAAAGACGACTATGGCTACAACCATCCGCCACGGGCGGTTCGTGACGTCAAGGAACATGGCATTCCCATCGAAATGTTCCGGGTGGCGGGAAATGACGGACGGAAAATCGCCGCCTACCGGTTCGGCGACCCAAGCAAAGCGCGGGCCGGACAGCAACTGGGACGCACCGTTCTTTCAAAGGAACTGAAGGAAAAACTCATTGCCGCGCAGGGAGAATGCTGTGCCATTTACATGGAGCGTTTTCCTGCTCGGGAACTGCAAATTGACCATCGCATCCCATTTGAAGTTTTAGGTGACGTGCCCGGCGCAGAGTCCGATCCGGGCGGCTACATGCTGCTTTGCGGTTCTGCCAATCGAGCCAAATCGTGGTCCTGTGAACATTGTGTCAACTGGCTTGAATTAAAGCAGGCCGGCATTTGTCGAAGCTGCTATTGGGCATTCCCGGACAACTATTCTCATGTGGCGATGCGCGAGGCACGCCGTGCCGACATCCTTTGGACCGAACAGGAAGTGCAATCGTATGAGGAGTTAAAACGGCGAACGCTGCAGCTTCAAAAAAATATTCCAGGCTACGTAAAGGAAATCATCGCTCAGCACTTGAAAATGGAGTCGGGGAAATCGGTGAGCACATAAACGTATCGTGGGGTGGCAGATGGACGAATTGGGACGCATCCATTTTGGCGGTTTTCCGGTGGTCAGGTCGCTTTCCCCTCCTGACCCACCGGCTTTTATCTGCACACCCTTCGGGCTCGATTTTTCAGTGAAAATTGCCAATTTAAAATTTCCAATTTGCAATCATGTTAACCCCTCCATCCGTCGGTACCTTGCCAATACCGCCTGCACACCGGGCAACAGATCCACCTGCGTGAACTTGAACCACGCGCTGCCGGTGACTTTCTCGGAAGTGTTGCCGGGCAGGAGCTGCAAGTCCTGCAACAACTGCACCGCGCCGCCGCCGCCACCCGCGCTCACCAGCCCCAGGCGGTTGCGGTTCTCGAACCAATACGCCACCTGCTCCACGCAACTGTATTCCAGTTCCGCTGGCAACGGTTCCTGCCCGGTTTGCGGGGATGTCCCCGGTAACACATAGCCGCCCGCAAACGTCACCCGGCCCAGTTCGCCCGGCGTACCCAGCGGCGAGGCCAGCGCGATCACGGCGCGGGCCGGTGAGAGCAGGTACTCCACCTCCGACTGCTCCACCCAGCCTTCGTCCTCGCTGGTTTTCAATTCAAACTTCGCCACGGATTCAATGGGATACCGATCCGCGCAGATCAGGCGCGACAACGCGCCAAACGTGTAGGTGGCGGTGGCGTCCCGCGCGAACCGGCGGCGGCATTCCAATTCAAAGCGGGCCGAGGCGTGCTGAAGGAACTGCAACAGCACCGGTTCAAATTCCGTTTCATAGGCCGGGATCGCCAGCCGGGTTTTAATAGTAGTGAGTTGGGTGAGCATAGGTTGTTTACAGTTAAGGTGATCTCTTGCTTCGAAATGTTACCACGTGCGCAGCACGGTCTTGAGCACGAAGTACCATTCGTTGGTGTTGTAGTGGTAGGTGTCCGTCAGGCGGAAGGAGAACACGCCGTTCGTGGCGGGTAGCACCGTGTTCCACGTGACCACCGTGACATTTGTGCCGGGCGGTGTGTTGGTGCCGCCGCTATCGCTCAGAAGGTAGGTGGTCCCCACGCCATTGGGCGCCAGGTACACATAACCGAACCGCGTGTTGATGCGGGTGGCGTTGGTGGTCAGGTACCAGACGGTAAAACTGGCGTTGGTACCGATCAGGGCACGATCCGGGATGTTCCATTCCACCGTCTTGCCGTTGGCATTGCTGGAGAATGCCAGTGTGGGATAGGTGGCGAACTGGCTGAGCGATACCGTGCCGCCGGTGATCCAGCCGTCCATGGGCAGGAAACTGTGCTGCGCCAGGTTGGTGGCCAATAGTTGCCGCACCCAATTGGTCTGCGCCACGCTGTTGGTCGCCTGTTGCACGGCCTGTGTGGTGGCCAAGCCGTTGGTGAGAAAGGCCGCATCAGTCCAGCTCAATCCGGCGGCGGCGGCTGGATTGGCCATCAGCAATTGATTGGCGGTACCGGCACCCAAGCGGACGACTTTGGCCCCGTCGCACACCAACAGGTCGCCGCGCGTGGTGAACAACGCGCGGTCCAGATAGGCAGGCGACCATGGATATTGATACGTCAGCGAGCCGGTGACCAGCGTGGTCCAGTCGCGCGTGCCTATTCCCTCCGGTACGGCGATGAGCAGGCTGTCCCGCGCATTGCCGCCCACGGTCACCCGGTAATTGCCGGGCCCCAGCGTGAGCGAGAACTGCCCGGTCTCATCCGAATTGATGGCTGAAACGCTGGAAAGCAGTACGCTGCCGCCGGTGACCAGCGGGGTACTGAGCGGCGTGAAGGTGAGATTGGTGGCCACGGCAGCCAACCCGGTATCGCGCACATTGCCGGTGATGGTGGCGGCTTGGATGGGGTGCGCGATGGCCAGAACTGATGCGAACACAACGGGCATTGATTTGCGGATCATGGTTTTCATACGACACTAATTTTCAGGATTGGGTGATGCTTCGTAGCAGCCGAAGTAAGGAGACCCCGGCTTCAAATTCAATGTAGGTGACGACGTAAGGAGTCTCACTTTAAAGTCCCGGCGGGTTGTTGACATAAGGCTGCTCCAATTTTCGGGTTTCCATTATTTGAGCCTCATTACTTCGGCTGCTACGTTAGGTTAAGTTCCCGCCTTCCGTCCGGGGGTAAACCCGGAGCGGAAGGCGGGAGGTGAGTGCATCCGGTTTAGCTGGCTGCGGTTTGCAGACCGGCGACCGCGCCGGTGGCCATCAGGCCGATGGTGAAGCGTTCCAGCACGCGCACCAGGATTTCATCCGTGGTAAACCCGGCCTCATAGCTGGTGGCCAGGTTCACGCCGCCGCGCACGCCCAGGTATTGATAACTGGCGTCGCCGAAGAGCACGAACACCTTGCTGGTGTTCACGCTGGCGCTGTACGCCGGCAGCGCGTCCACCCAGCGGATCGGGAAGCCGTCCAGCGTCGCCCCTTGCAGCCCGTTGGCGTTGTAGGGATGATCCCCGCTGCTGTTGAACCCGGCCAGTTGCTGCTCGAAGCTCGGGTGGCAGTAGTAGGCCCCGCGCGCCAGCACCGCCGCATCCACCACCCCGCGCAGCGAGCGCCAGTTCACCAGCGAGGCATCGCTGTAATGGGTTTTGGTGGAAGCCATGGCACTGAGCTTGTTATTGGTGGCGACGTTTTTGACCAGCCCCTCGAGGGAGTCGTAGTTGCCGGTGCCGTCCGCCGCGAAGAACACCGTGTCCTCGATCTTGGCGAGCTGACGGGCGGCGTAGCGGGCGATGAACTGGCCGATGGCGACGACGCTGTCCGCGTCCAGTTCCGCCGGGATGCGCACCAAACCGCCCCATTTCGAGGTGGTAAACGTGACAAATTCCACCTGCGGCGATTTCTCGCCGATGCTGGCGCTGGCGGCCACCAGGCCAAAGGCGGGATCGGTTTTCAGGCGCGGCAGCTTGACCGTGCCCGAGCCGAGCGGATACACCGTGCCATAGCGGCGGGCGGCACCGTATTGGGCGACGAGTTCCACCACCTCGCCGGCGTATTGCACCGGCAGGGGAAGGTCGCTCGTGGTGAGCGCGGATTTGGCTTCCGCTCCCAGCACGTCGCGGGCCACGCCCAGCAGGTGGTCTTTCACCGGGCCGTCAAAGCGCCCGGAGCGCACCGCGCCGGCGATGACCACGGCGGCAATGTGCCGGGCGCAGTCGTCGCTGATTTCGCCCGGGTTGGCGGGCCGGGCCAGGCCGCGCTGGAGCTGCTGGCGGCGGACGCCATCCAGATCCTGGCGCAAGCGCCCGAGTTCGGTGCCGTGATCGGCGACCGTGGTGTTGAGGTGATCCACGCCGCCGCGAATAACGTGCAGGGTGGAGGTGAGTTCATTGATTTGGTTGGTTTCCATACTATGAGTGCCGGAGTTCCGGCGGTTTGGTTTTCTTTTGGTTGATGGATCGTCTGGTCCTGCCGATCCGGTTACACATGCCGCATGGCGTTCGCCACGCTGCGGGCCAGTTGCAACAGTCCGGAAAACGATTCCGGTCCGCCGGCAAAATCTTGAGGGTGGGAGTGGTCGCCGCACTGACGGCGGAGCAGTTCGCCCAGCGCCTGGAGATCGCTTTTCTCCACCGCGCCCGCCTGAGCGGCGAGCCGGAGCGCATTGGGATTCGCGGGAATCGAGACGGCGCTGACTTCCAGCAATTCCTGCTCGAGGAACCGTCGCCGCCACGGAGTTTGATCGTTCCCGTTCTCCCAGCGGCGCGGCTGAAAGCCGACGCTCACGGCGTTGAGGAACCCGGCGCGGTAAAGGTCGTACGCCAGTTTGGCGAGGGGGTTGATCTCCGTGGCGAACAGCACCCGCAGGTGCAGCCGGTCGCCGATCACCTCCACCTTGAGCGCGCGGCCCAGCGTGTGCAGGATGTCGCCGTACTGATGCGCGTTCTGGAACACCGGGTTCCGGCGGTATGCCGCCAAGTCCCAGCCCCGGGCCAGGATGACCTCCCCGGCGCGATCCAGCGTCTCGTCGCTGGCGATGAAGTCCAGGACCGGCGGTGGAACCGCCGGAGTGGTGACCGGGTTGGGCTCGGTTGCCGGGTCCGGGGAACTGGCGGAACCGCCGTGGGTGCGCGTTTCGACGAGGAGGGCGCCGCGGAGCCCGGCGCGGCCATCCGGGAGGATCACCGTCCGCCCCGCAAACTCATTACTTACTATATTCATATTCATATTTAATAATTTAATGTTGAGATGACGGTAACACGGGTTCGGGAAAAGCGGTTCCCTCCCGGGGGGAAATAATGCAAATGCGGAATTCGGAGTGCGGAATGCGGAATGAAAACTGAAAAGAAGAAAGCAGAAAACAGAAAGAAAGCCGAATACCGAACCAGAGACGTTGGGAGACTGAAGCGTGAAGGCTGGGAATCGAAATGCAGGCGGAAAAAGGCGGCTACAATATTTCCCATTTCAAACGCGGGCGGATGGCGGTAGGCTGGGCCGATGCATCAAACTATGAAATACACGGTCCTGGCACTGATCGGGCTGGCGGGCTGGGTGGCGGCGGCCTCGCCCGCGCTACCGCAGTTGCGGCAGCAGGGCAACGCGACGCAATTAATCGTGGACGGAAAGCCGTTCGTGATGCTGGCCGGGGAATTGCATAACTCCAGCGCGTCGAGCCTCGACTATATGCGGGAGGTCTGGCCCAAACTCGAAGCGCTGCACTTGAACACGGTGCTGGCCACGGTTTCCTGGGAATTGGTCGAGCCGAGTGAGGGCAAGTACGATTTCACTCTGGTGGACGGGCTGATCACCGGGGCGCGGAAGCACCATCTGCGCCTGGTATTGCTGTGGTTTGGGAGTTGGAAGAATGGCGTCTCGAGCTACACGCCCGCGTGGGTGAAGCAGGACACGACGCGCTTCCCCCGTGCCTTGGGTAAAAGCAATTTCAACAAGAAGGATTTGTTGACCCCGTTTTGCGACGCGAGCCGTGACGCGGACGCACGGGCGTTTGCCGCGGTCATGCGTCATATTCGCCAAGTGGATGAAGGCACGTTCACGGTGATCCTGATGCAGGTGGAAAACGAAGTGGGCATCAAGCCGGAGCCGCGCGACCTTGGGCCGCAATCGGCGGCGGCGTTTGCCCAACCTGTGCCCGCGGAATTGATCGCCTATCTGCGGGCACACCGAGAAACGTTGCTGCCGGAGATCAAGGACCGCTGGGCCGCGACCGGTTTCAAGGAAACCGGCACTTGGACGGACGTGTTTGGCGAGGGCGTGGCGACGGATGAAATTTTCATGGCGTGGCATTATGCGCGCTACATCGGCGCGGTGACCAAGGCTGGCAAGGAGGCGTATCCGCTGCCCATGTATGTGAACGCCTGGCTGGAATGGGACAGCAAGCCCGGGCAATACCCCGTGGGCGGGCCGGTGGGGCACGTTATGGAGATCTGGCGGGCCGCCGCGCCGCAGATCGATGTGTATGCGCCGGATATTTACCACGCGGATTTCAAAGGCATCACGGCGCGGTATCACCGGGAGGGGAATCCACTGTTCGTGCCAGAAGCCGCGCGGGATGAAGCCGCCGCCGGGCGCGCGTTCTGGGCGTTTGGACAGCATGAAGCGCTGGGCTTTTCGCCGTTTGGCATTGAGAGCCTGGAGACGAATCATCCGTTGGTGGAGGTGTACCAGTTGCTGGCGCAATTGCAGCCCATCATCGGCCAGCAACAGGGGTTGGGCCGGATTGCCGGGGTGTTTCAGCAGGCCGACGAGAAGGAAGAAGGCCGGGAGGTGACGGTGGGCGATTGGAAGGCGAACATCCGGTATGAAAAACGGCAGCGGGACAAGGCGGCGCGCGGGATCCTCATCGCGACTGGGGACGATGAATTCATCGTGGCCGGGAACTGGTTTTCGGTGAACTTTTCCGCGCTGACCAAAGGCCCGAAACACAGTGGCATCCTGAATATCCAGGAAGGCCGGTATGAGAATGGCCAATGGCTCGGCGGACGCTGGCTGAATGGGGATGAAACCGGGGCCAATTATCAGGCCAAACTGCCGCCGTTCACGAGTAACACGTTTTCCAACCCGGACAAGTTGCGGATACTGAAGGTCAAGTTGTACCGGTATGAGTGAGGGACGCAGGAAAAATCCGAAACCCGAATACCGAATACCGAAAGAAATTGGCAGAAAAATGGCAGGTAAAAGATGTCCGATTTTTTACCTGCCATTTTTTTGCCTGAATTCTGGTGCTCGGCTTTCAGCCGCCCTGAGGTTTGGGTTCGGCGGTGTGGAATTGGCACGCCAATCCAAAGCGGCGTCGCGGCCCCTGTTACCCCGCCTTGCCGCCGCACTCCAAAAAAGGTGTCCGCAATCCGAATTCCGCAATCCGCAATCAAGTCGCGGCGGGTGCCGGAGCCTCGGGGGCCGCGGGAGTCACGTCTTCGAGCTTGGCGTTATCGGCCAGGAGATCAATGACTTTGTCCATAAGCACCTGGTGGACGATGTCATCAATCCCATTGCGTTTCTGCAATTCCTTGATGATTTTGTCCGCCGTGGTGTTGTGCTGCGAGGCCATGGAATAAATGCGGCGCATCACGTCCTCGTTCGCCACTTGCAGCTTTTCCTTGTCGGCAATGCGTTGCACGGCAAAGGAAAGTTTGACGCGATCACGCGCATTGCTGTTGGCAAAGTTGTAAATCTGTTCCTTCTCTTTTTCGAGGATGTCCTTGGTGATGCCGCGCCGTTGGTTTTCGGCCACCAGATCGTACACCACGTTGCGGGTTTCCGCCGCCACCACGGATTCTGGCAGGTCGCAGGTGAAGCGGCCGAGCAGTTGCTGCACCACTTGGGTGCGCACATCACGGCGCTTTTTGAACGTAAGTTCGTTTTCCAGGTCTTTGCGGACGCCCTCGCGCAGCTTGGTCAGATCCTCGGCGCCGAATGCTTTGGCCAGCGCATCGTCCACCGCTGGCAGGGTCTTTTCCTTGACCTCGACCACTTCCACCTCATACGCACCCGGTTTGCCGGCGAGCGGTTGGGACACGAAATCCACCGGGAAGGTAATGTTGACGGTGTGTTTGTCGCCGGCCTTGAGGCCGACGAGCTGTTCCGTGAAGCCCGGGATGAACTGGCCTTCCGCCACCTGGACCCAGAAGCCTTTTTTATCGGCCAAGCCTTTGGCGGTGGGGACGAGATCGGTGATGGGCTTGCCTTCGACAGAACCGACATAATTCAGCACGGCGAAATCGCCGGTCTGAATGGGGCGGGTGACGGTGACAAACGTGGCCTGTTGGCCGCGCAGCAGTTCGATGGCGCGCTCGACATCGGCCTCGGTGACGGTGGTGGTTTCCTGTTTGGCAGGTAATCCTTTATACTCAGGCAGTTCGAATTCGGGGGCGGTCTCGAGGGTGACGTTGAACTGCAATGACTTGCCGCGGCCAAATTGCACCTCCTCGATGTCGGGGGACATGACGACCGAGAGCTTTTGCTCCTTGACGGCGTCACGGTAGCTGTCGCCGATCAGGCGGCGTTTGGCTTCCTCCAGGATTTCCTTGTCGTAGCGTTTGAGAATCATGTCGCGGGGGGCCTTGCCGGGACGGAATCCCGGCAGCGAGGCTTCTTTTTGGAAGCCTTTGGCGGCAGTTTCGATGGCAGCGTCCACCGCTTGGGCGTCCACTTCCACCCGCATTAATTTTTTACACGGTCCGAGCGTTTCAAGCGTCACATTCACAGGCAAACCTTTTGATCAAATTTTACCAAGCCGCGTTCCGGCGAACCACCGCCGGGATACAGCGAGCGGGAAAGCCTAAGTAAGCGCCCGCCACCCGTCAAGCCCGGGCTTGGAATAATTTTAGCCGGATTAGATTGCCAAAGGGCCGGTTTGCGCGTTTAGTATGGGCCTGCCAGCGAAACAAATTTAGCGCACGAAATGGGTTGGGCTTGGGTGCGTTGGCCCGCTGGTCTAATGCGCGTAGTATGACTATGCCGGAAGGGTACTTATGAAAATACTCGTTGTTGATGATGAAAAGAGCATCCGGACGACCTTGTCCGAGTTCCTGCGCGAGGACGGCTACACCACGCAGATGGCGGAGGATGTGGATGACGCCAAGCGTTGTCTGGCGCAACAGGCGTTTGACGTGGTGTTGACGGATATCATTTTGCCACGCGCCACCGGGGTGGATTTGCTAAAGCACGTGCGGCAGGTGGCCCCGGACACGCTGGTGATTATCATGACGGGGGAACCGACGGTGGATACGGCGGTGGAGGCGGTGCGGGCGGGGGCGCACAATTACCTGACCAAGCCCATCAGCAAGCAAACCATCCAGCAGGCGGTGCGCCAGGCGGCACGGATCAAATCCCTGATGGACGACAAGGTACGCTTGGAAGCGCTGACGCGCCACTACCAGCAAAGCTTGGAACAGATGGTCGAGGAACGCACGCGGTCCTTGAAGAATTCCGAGGCGCTCTATGAATCGCTGGTGCAACACCTGCCGCAGTACATTGTGCAAAAAGATTTGCAGGGGCGCTTCCTGTTTGCCAACCAGCACTTTTGCCAGTTGGTGGGGAAGCCGCTGCCGGAAATCCTGGGGCGGAGCGATGCGGACTTTTTTCCGGCGGAACAGGCGGCGAAGTATGTCCAGGACGATCAGCGCGTCCTCAGCACGGGCGAGACGTTGGAATTCGTGGAGGAAATGCAAATTCCCGGCCATGGCAGACGTTACAGCCAGGCCATCAAAACCCCTTTGTACGACGGCCGGGGCGAGGCGCTGGGGGTGCAGATTATTTTCTGGGATGTCACCGAGAAGAAAATTGCCGAGGACCAGTTGCGGCAACTGTCGCGCGCGGTGGATCAGGCCCCGGTTTCCATCGTCATCACCGACGCGCAAGGCAACATCGTGTTTGCCAACCCCAAGTTCACCGAAGTCACCGGTTACCCGGTCGCCGAGGTGCTGGGAAAAAACCCGCGCATTTTGAAATCCGGCGATATGCCGCCGGAGGAATATCAGCGGCTGTGGGCGACCATCACCTCCGGGCAGGAATGGCACGGCGAATTTCACAACCGGCGCAAGAATGGCGCGTTGTTTTGGGAAAATGCGCGTATCTCGCCGTTGCGGGATGCGGCGGGAGCCATCACCCACTATGTGGCCGTCAAAGAGGACATCACCGATAAGAAACAACTGGAAGCCCAGTTTCTGCGCTCGCAACGGCTGGAAAGCATCGGCGCGCTGGCGGGCGGGATTGCGCATGACCTGAACAACATCCTGGCGCCGATTCTCATGAGCACGGCGCTGTTGCGCGACACGCAGGCCAATCTGGAGTCCGATGACATGCTCCAATTGATTGAGAACAGCGCGCGGCGCGGCAGCGACATTGTCAAGCAACTGCTGACCTTCAGCCGTGGCAGCCAGGGCCAGCGGGTGCCGGTGCAGATGCAACACCTGTCGCGCGACATGGATCAGATCATCCATGAGACTTTCCCCAAATCCATCGAATTGCGGGTGCAGCGCGACGCCCATGTTTCGGCGGTGCTGGGCGATCCCACGCAACTGCACCAGATCCTGATGAACTTGTGTGTCAACGCCCGCGATGCCATGCCGGAGGGGGGCACGCTGACCTTGCGGCTCGAAGAAGTGAAGTTGGGAAAACGCACGGTGTTCATGATGGGCGAAGTCCAGCCCGGTGTGTATGTGAAATTAACGGTGGCGGATACCGGCACTGGCATTCAGCCGGAGCATTTGGACCGCATCTTCGATCCGTTCTTCACCACCAAAGCCGAAGGCAAAGGCACCGGCTTGGGGCTCTCGACCGTGCTTGGCATTGTTAAAAGTCACAACGGCTGTTTGAATGTCATCACCCAACCCGGCAAAGGCACTGCGTTTGAAATTTATTTCCCGGCCTGCCTCAAGCCGGCCAGCGATAGCCCCGCCAACAATAACCAGGCGCTCCCGCAGGGTGACGGACGTTGCGTGCTGGTGGTGGATGATGAAGTTTCCATGCGCACGGTGACCGTCGCCATTCTTAAGAAAAACGGGTACCAAGTGGTAGCCGCCCAGGATGGCAAGACCGCCCTGGCGGAACTGGCCGCGTGCCAGGACATCCGGGTGGTGCTCAGCGACCTGATGATGCCCGGCATGGATGGCGTGGCGTTGGTGAGGGAACTCCAGCGGACCCACCCGCACCTGCCAGTCATCATCATGTCCGGCATGGCGGATAGCGGCGACGTCAAGCCCAAGCTCGCGGCCCTGGAAAGCATGGGGGTCACCAGGGTGATTGCCAAACCGTTTGAAAACCGCGACCTGCTGGAAATGCTGCACAAGACAAACTCCTAATTGCGGAACATTCGATTGCGGAATTTGGATTGCGGAACCGGTTTTTTAACCACGGATTACACGGATGGCACGGATAAAAGCCGACAAGTTCGGATTTTCTAACAGGTGTTTGGTTCAATCCGTGTTATCGGTGTAATCGGTGGTTAAAATTTTCTTTTCCGGTCCGGCGTTTATCCGCAATCGAATGTTCCGCATTCAAGAGATTGGTAAATCCAGGTGGAATTTGGTGCCTTGGCCGGGTTCGGTTTCGAACCAGAGTTTCCCCTGATGGTCCTTGACGATGCCGTGGCTGATGGCCAGCCCCAAGCCGGTGCCTTCATGCCGCGATTTGGTGGTGAAGAAGGGATCAAAGACCCGCCCCTGAACGTCGGCCGGGATGCCCGTGCCGTGGTCCGCCACCGTAATGCGGATGGCAGCACATCCGATTTCTGATTTCTGATTTCTGATTTCTGAATTGGCCAATTCCGCATTCCGCAATCCGCATTCCGCAATCAATTGGGCGGTGAGGGTGATGGTCTTATTATCATCATGGCCCGGATATTTTGCGTTCAAGGTGTCGCGGGCGTTGGTGAGCAGGTTCATCAACACTTGCTGAATTTGCTGGCTGCGGCAGTTAATGTTCGGCAGGTCTGGCGGCAGCTCGACCTGCAAGGTGATTTGGTCGCGGCGGATGACGGTGCGGATGAGCGAGAGCGTCTGCTCCACCACATCTTGTATCCGGGCCGGGCTGTGGGATTGCTTCTCCTGCCGGGCAAATTGCAACAGGTTGCGGACAATGGTGGTCACGCGCTCGGTTTCGTGGATGATTTCCCGGGCGTACTCCTGCGCCTGGCAGTTCGGCTCGGTCCGGTCCAGGATCAATTGGGCGTAGTTCATCACGCCATTGATGGGGTTGTTGATTTCGTGGGCCACCCCGGCGGCGAGGGTGCCGAGGGATTCGAGTTTCTGCTGCTGGCGCAAATGGGCTTCCATTGCGGCGCGCTCCTGCTCCATTCGCTTGCGGTCAGTGATGTCTTTATCCACGCCCCGGTACCCTTTGAGATTACCCGCTTCATCCAGGATGGGCACCCCATTGGTGAGCAGACAGATGGGTTCACCATTCTGCCGGATATTCCAATTTTCCAGGTCCTTGATAGGCGCCTTGTTGGCCGCGATTTCAGCGAAGATTGCGCGAACCCGACGGACTTCATCCGGCGGCATGAAATCGAACGGGGTCTTGCCGATGATGTCTTCAACGACCGGGCCAAAAAAGTCCAGGCCCTTCTGCGACGTGTAGGTATAGACTAAATCACTGTTCGTCTCCCACACCCAATCGCCCATGCTGAACATGATGTCGCGGAGCCGTGCCTCGCTCCCGCGCAGCGCCTTTTCCACTTGCTTGCGTTCGGCCAGCTCTTGTTGGAGTTCCTTGGTGCGTGCTGCCACCAGCGCGGCCAGTTGTTCCTTCTCCATCCGTTGAAGCTGGCTGGCGGCCTTGATCTTGGTCATGGCCCGAATCTGGGCGATGAGTTCGGTCTCGTCGAACGGCTTGGTCAGGAACCCTTCCGCGCCAACTTCCAGGGCCTTGACACGGCTCTCCTGATCGGAGCGGAGGGCGGTCAGGAAGAGGACCGGAATCGCTTGCAGCCGCACCTCCGCCTTCAGTCGCCGACAGACTTCAAAACCGTCCATGTTCGGCATGACAATGTCGAGCAGGATTACGTCGGGGTCCTCGGCGCGCGCCAGTTCGAGCCCACGCAATCCGTTGAGCGCGGTCAGGACTTTGATGCCGGGCAAGCGGTCCGAAACGACGGCCTGCAGGGCGGTCAGGTTGTCGCGATGGTCGTCAATGGCCAGGATTTTCATACGTTGAATTGTTTACCACAGACCGAGAGAAATGCGGATTGCGGAATTGGGATTCGTCATAACTGGTGGAGAACAGTGGCATAGGCCGGACCGAAAAAGAAAATTTTAACCACGGATTACACAGAGAACACGGATAAGACCAAAAACCTGTTATAAAATCCGAACTGGTCTGGTTTTTATCCGTGCTATTCGTGTAATCCGTGGTTAAAAGTCCGGAATTGAACCACAGATTACACAGATAGCACGGATAGGACCAAACACCTGTCAGGAAATCCGAAATCCGAAATCCGAAATCCGAAATTGGCTGATTTATATCCGTGGTAAAAAGTCCGGAACTGAACCACGGATTACACGAATTACACTGATGAACAACCAGGCGGACCCAAGTCGCTACTGTCTCTGCCAAATTTCTCATAAATAAATATTTCCTATCCGTGTGATCCGTGTGATCCGTGGTTAAATGTTTTGTTAGTGCAGCAATTCTTGAATCGTTTTCATCAGTGTGTCGTACTCAATCGGCTTGGAAATGTAGGCATCAAAGCCGCGGGCCAGGATTTCCTCTCGGTTGCCTTTCATTGCGCTGGCGGTGACGGCTACCACCGGGGTGTCGCAGAGCGATTCGTCGGCCCGGATCGCGGCCAGCAGCGCGATCCCATCCATGCCGGGCAGCGCGATGTCAGTGAGGATCAGGTCGGGCTGGTGCCCCCTGGCCTGTTCGATGCCCGCCTGGCCGTTTGCCGCTTCGATGACCAGATAGTGGTCGTTCAATAAGGCGTGGGCGGTGCGCAGGTTGTCGGGATTGTCTTCCACCACCAAGACGACCGGTTTGCCGGGACGCGTGGGTCGGCGGCGACGGCGCGGTGGTGTTGGTATGGGCTCCGCTGTCGGCGGCGTGACCATGCGGGCCACCGCCGCCAACAAGCCGGCCTTGTTGATGTCGCCCTTCTGAATCAACTGGTGAATATTGTTTCCTTTGAGGAAGCTCAGTTCCTCTTTGGTCACGTGTTTGGCGGTCAAAATCAAGACGGGTAGATGGGCCGTCCGCTCCGCGCTGCGGATCGTCTTCAACACTTGGAAACCGTCCACGCCCGGCATCATCAGGTCGAGAATGATGGCATCGGGCGGGGTTTGCGCGATCTGCGCGAGGGCCTCCTGGCCATTGCGTGCCACCTGCACCCGATACCCTTCGGCCCGGAGGATGTCGGTCAATTGAATGATGGCCGGTTCGTTATCCTCGACCACCAGGATGTTTTGTCCCTGGCCGGAGGGGGTGGTCGTTGGTCGCGCGGCGCGTTCCGCCGTCGGCCAAGTGGTTTCCGCCTGGGTCCCTGGCAATGCCAACGCCAGCGGCAGCCGGAGCGTGAAGGTGGAGCCTTTGCCCGACGTGCTCGCCACGGTAATATCGCCGCCAAGCAACAGGGCGTAGCGTTTTGCGATGGCGAGGCCAAGCCCGGTGCCGCCGTATTTGCGGGAAGTGCTGTCGTCCGCCTGGCGGAACTCTTCAAAGATATGGCCGAACTGATCGGCGGCGATGCCGATACCGGTGTCGGAAACCACGATATGAATTGCGGATTGCGGATTGCGGATTGCGGAATTGGGGGAACTACCAATTTCGGATTTCGGAGTAACCACTTCGGCGGTGATGGTGACTTGGCCTTGTTCGGTGAATTTGACGGCGTTGCCGAGGAGGTTCTGGAGGATGTGCCGGCATTTGACGGCGTCGCTGGCGATGAAAGGCAATTTGGCGGGCACTTGGTTGAGTAGGGCGATTTTCTTTTCCAGCGCCTGCGGTTCCAGCATGGCGACGAGTTCGTCGGCCAGGTCGCGGACGGAAAAGCGGCTGACGCTGACTTCCTCGCGTCCGGCCTCGATGCGCGAGAGGTCCAGAATGCCGTTGATGAGCGACAATAGGTTTTTGCCGTTGCGTTCGATGATTTCGAGATAACCATGTTCCTCCACCGGGATGGTGTGGGCCAACCGGCGGTTCAGGACGCCGGCCAGGGCAATCACCGAGTTGAGCGGAGTGCGCAATTCGTGGCTCATGTTCGAGAGAAAAGCGCTCTTGAGCCGGTTGGCCTCGTCCAATTGCCGCTTCTGCATCTCCAACTCAGTATTCTGCTCCGTCACTTCGGTCGCCTGCGCCTCCAGTTCCCGCTTTTGCGCATCGAGTTCACGATTCTGCTGTTCGAGTTTATCCACCAGGTCCTTGATTTTGCGGAAGGCCAGCACGCCATTCACGCGGGCGGTCAGCACGCTCCAGATTTCGTTTACCAGCCGGATGGCTGACGCGTCATAAGCACGGATGCTGGCCAGGGAGATGACCGCCGAAACCGTGTGATCGGCCAGCACAGGAATGGTCAGGATTTCCCGTGGTTTGAACTCGCCGCTGACGGTGGCAAAGGTGAAGCGCGTATCCGCCGGGATCTCCGTGAGGCGCTGAATTTGACGCGTGGCCAGGGCCGCGCCGAATTCGCCCTCAAGCGCCGTGGCGGAAAAGGCGGCGCGCCCGCCGGTCCCGAGGCCGATAGACTCGAAATGCTCGAAGGCGGTCTTCGCTTCGTTCAAGAAATACACCGCCCCGACCTGCGAACCGGTATGCGCCAGCAGACCTTTAAGCAACTCCCGACAGAACGCCTGCACCTCTTCCTCGCGCAGCATAACGCCAGCGAGTTGGGTGGCGTGCTCGTTGATCTTCAGTTCCGTTTGAATGACGTCGGCCATTGTATCGAACGAGGTGGAGAGCGCTCCGAATTCATTGGCGGAGGCATACCGGCTGCGCGCCTCCAGCTTGCCTTGCCGGAACTGCTCGGTAGCCACCGTCAATTCTTTGAGCGGGTCTTTGATGCCTTTTAGCAGAAACCAAACGATGCCCACGCACAGCAGCAGGATAACGGTGACGATGGCGACGAGTTGGTGGGTCAGCGTGTCGTTCTGCTCCATGGCCGCCTGATAGAATTGATCGCCTTTGTTGCGGGTAAAGTCGTCAATCTTCTGGAGCCGGCTGCGGACCACCTCCGCCTGGGCGTTTTGGACGCCGTCAGGGCGGATGCGTGCCTCGGCTTCAGCGGTTTTTCCCGCCTGGAACAGCCGGATGGTCTCCGTGCGCAGGGCGTTCCACTTCGCAAAATCGTCTTGCAATGCGGTGACATCGTCACGCAGACCCAGGTAACGATCAGACAGGATGTCGAACTGCCGCTCGGCATCGGCGCGCTTGATCTCAATGCCTTGCAGGGCGGCGGTGGTTTCCTGGTCGTTTTGGGCCAGGAACAGGTCGCGCAGGAACCGGGACATGCCCTCGACGTCCGCCTCAAGTTTGCCGATGGCCCGGCGAACCTGGAACGGATGGTCGTAGAGTCCTTTGGTCTGCAGCCAGAGAATATCCGACTGCCGCCACGCCTGGGCGCCGAGGAGTAGCACCAGCGCAAGGATCAGGCCAAGGCCAAGGCGCAGTTGCGCGCCAATTTTCAAGTCATTCAGTTTCATATCAGTAAATTTTTGACCACGGA
This sequence comes from Verrucomicrobiota bacterium, assembly GCA_037139415.1. Taxonomy (NCBI): domain Bacteria; kingdom Pseudomonadati; phylum Verrucomicrobiota; species Verrucomicrobiota bacterium. The sequence goes on from JBAXGN010000025.1 coordinate 40,299, forward strand.
TTGCACAGATGGCACGGATGGGGAAACCAATATTTTTTCATATCCGTGTTATCGGTGTCATCCATGGTTAATTGATTTTCTTTCATCATACCAGCGCGAGAATCAGGCCAAGGCCAAGGCGCAGTTGCGTGCTGATTTTCAGGTCATTCAGTTTCATATACGTAAAATTTTAACCACGGATTACACAGATGGCACGGATGGGGAAACCAATATTTTTTCATATCCATGTTATCCGTGGTTAATTGTTTTTCTTTCTTCATTGCACGACGCGTTTCCATTGTAACTTGGCGTATTTGAAATTTAGCAGGAGCGCGAGACGCAACTTTGTTATGGCCAGGTAGCCGGTCATCTGAGCCAGGTGCGTTTCGGTAAATGCTGAAGCGACCTTCGGGTCCACGATGACGAGGTCGTCCACGATCAGGTCTGGGACCAATTTGCCGATGGGATGGCTCTTGTATGCCACATCGAACACTTTCTGTTGATTAACCGAATGCCCGCGCTCCGTCAGTTCAATGACCAGCGCGTTTTCATACAGCTTCTCATCAAGCCCCGGCTTCAATTCGTTCAAAACTGTCATCGCCGCTCCAATAATCTCGCCGCTCAGTTTTTCATGAATCAATTTTTCCATAATGGGAAATTTTTACCACGGATGAGGAACCAAAGAATTTATATTCTGAATCATCGTTTCCATATCCGTGTCATTCGTGTCATCCGTGGTTAAAGGTTTTTGTTCATTCTTTTTTTACCACGGATGACACAGATAGCACGGATAGAAAACCGAAGAATTTGTATTCTGAATCATCGTCTTTATATCTGTGTTCATCTGTGGTTCAAAATTGTTTTCGTTTTTGGAAAATGGGGGCGGGGGGTGCCACGGCGCGCAGGCCGTCGTGCTTGGCTACGAGGTCCCGCTCGGCCTCGCCGGTCACCAGGAACCCGCCGGGAGCAAGAGCCCGGCAGACCTTGTCCAGAATTTGTTGCCGAATGTCCATCCGGTAATAGAACAGCAGGTTGCTGCAAAAGACCAGATCAAAATCCCCGTAAATGCCCGTCGCCGGACTGGCCGAATGCACATCCAAAAGATCGTAGGTGGAGAAATCCACCCGGTTTTTGAGCGCGGGGATAATCGCATACGCATCACCCTTGATGATAAAGTATTTCTGAAGGTGTTTCAGCCGCACGTTCTGCACCGCAGCGGTGTCATAGACGCCTTGGCGCGCGAACGCCAGCGCGGCCTCGGAAATGTCGGTGGCAATGATTCGTGAGGGAATGGGGCGTCCGCACGCCTGAGCCAAATCCTCCAGCAGGATGGCGATAGACCAGGCTTCCTGCCCGGCGGCGCAGCCCGCTGACCAGACGCGCAGTTCCGCCTGGCCGGTGGTGCCATTGGCTTCGAGACGGCTGGGCAGGATCAGTTGTTCGAGCAGGGCAAAGGTAAGCGGGTTCCGAAAGAATTCGCTATACGTGATTTTCAGCGACGCCAGCAACACCTCGGCCTCCACGCCATCCTCCGCTAGACGTTGGCGGTAGGCAGCGGCAGTGTTCATGCCAGTGGCCGCCATGCGTTGGGTGATCGCTTTCTGCAAAAACCCCTCATCGTATTGGGAAATTGCGGATTCTCCAATTGCGGATTGCGGATTGCGGATTGCGGAATTGGGATTAGTCATAACTGGTGGAGAACAGTGGCATAGGCCGGACCGGAAAAGAAAATTTTAACCACGGAGTACACGGATTATACGGATGAGACCAAAAACCTGTTATAAAATCCGAACTGGTCTGGTTTTTATCCGTGCTATTCGTGTAATCCGTGGTTAAAAAACCGGGGAATAAACCACAGATAAACACAGATGGACACAGATCAGACCAAACGCCGGTTCGCCATTCCGCAATCCGCAATCCGCAATCCGCAATAGCCTGGTTTCCATCCGTGGTTAAAAGTCCGGAATTGAACCACGGATTACACCGATAACACGGATAGGACCAAGCACCCGTCCGCCATTCCGCAATCCGCAATCCGAATTCCGCATTCATTCAACCTCCCATCCATTGTCCACGGGCAGTTCCACGTGGAATTTGGTGCCGTGGCCGGGTTCGGTTTCAAACCACATCTTTCCGTGGTGATCTTTCACAATGCTGTGGCTGATGGAGAGTCCCAGGCCGGTGCCTTCGCTTCGCGATTTGGTGGTGAAGAACGGATCAAAGACCCGCCCTTGAACCTCCGCCGGGATACCCGCGCCGTGATCTTCCACCATGAGGCGCACCCAGCGCCGCCCGTCCCGCTCGAAATACGCGGCCTCCACCCGGACGACTTTATCCTCATGATGCGCGGGGTAACGCTGATTAAGGGCGTCGCGGGCGTTGGTGAGCAGGTTCATCAGTACCTGCTGAATTTGTTGGCTGCGGCATTTGATCATCGGCAAGTCCGGGGGCACTTCCACATGCAGGGTGATCTGGTCGCGGCGGATGACGGTGCGGATGAGCGAGAGCGTCTGGTCCACCACATCCTCGATGCGCGCCGGGCTGTGGGCCTGCTTCTCCTGCCGGGCGAACTGCAACAGGTTGCGCACGATGGTGGCCACCCGGTTGGTTTCATGGATGATTTCGCGCGCGTACTCCTGCGCCTGACTGTTCGCTTCGGCCCGGTCCAGGATCAATTGGGCGTAATTCATCACGCCGTTGATGGGGTTGTTGATTTCATGGGCCACCCCACTGGCCAGGGTACCAATGGATTCGAGCTTCTGCTGCTGGCGCAAGTGGGCTTCCAAGTTCACCCGCTCCTGTTCCAGGCGCTTGCGCTCAGTGAGGTCAATATCAATGCAAAACAATTCTTGTGGCCACCCGGGAACCTTGACAATGACATGGCTCGAAAAAACCTCCACGCGCGAACCATCTTTTCGCATCAGCGATAATTCCGATGCCGGGATTGGTTGCCCTGTCTCGGCCATCTGCCGCACCGCCTGCGCGACCCCCTCGCGCATTTCGGGTGGGATGATCAGGTTCACCAAATTACATCCAATCGCCTCTTGCGCACTGTATCCATACAACTGTTCGGATGCATGATTCCAGTATCGAGTTGTGCCATCCGGCCCATACCCTTGAACGGCCACGAATTGAACATCTTGCAGTAAACTACGGAATCGGGTTTCACTTTCGCGTAATGATTTTTCCATGCGCTTGCGCTTGGTGATATCAACGAAACTGACGACGATTTGTAACAGGTGGCCGTTCGGATCACGCACTGGATACGCATTGCATAACACCCAATTGGGTTCGGCGAGGTCCGGGCGGTTGATGCCGACGATCTGGTTGAGAATCGGCTCTCCCGATAACACGACCCGATCAACCGGGTATTCCGCAACCGGCATTGTGGTACCGTCTTCCCTGAGGAAACACCACGCCGGGTCCAAGGCGATTTTTCCCCGCATTTGATCCCCGGTCAGCCCTAGCAGGGATGAGGCCATTGGATTGGAAAGCAGGATCGCCGTGTCGGGAGCATGAACGACGATGCCTGCCGGGAGATTCTCAATAAGACTCCGATATTGTTTTTCTTTTTCCAGTAACGCTGCTTCCGCCCGCTTGGCTTCGGTAGTGTCAATGAAGACGACAATGCCCGCGACGACCGTGCCCACGTCATCCCGGATCGGCGCGGCTTTGGCGAGGACAATGCGATCATCGTCGTTGGCCCGGCGGATGATGAATTCCCGGCTGTTGGTCTCGCCGAACATAATGGCGCGGGCCAGGGGCACTTCCTCGGCATTGAGTGGCCGGCCATCAAAGTCCAGGAGTTGCCAAGTGGCCACGTATTGATGTATCCCGACCCCATTGACAACGGTCTGCCGGTCCCTGCCACGGATAAGCAGGCCTGCATCGTTTACATAGCGCAACGTGCCGCTGGGTGCATCGGCAATCGCGATGCCTGCGGTGCTCTGGTCCATGGCGGCCTGAAGAATGGCCTGGGTCCGGTGTAGTTCCACTTCCGCCTGCTTGGCTTTGGTGATGTCCCAGAAAATTCCGAACACACCAATGATCTCACCCTGTTCATCCCGCACCGGTGTTTTGACGGTGTGAATCCAGATCTCACTTCCGCCCTGAGGGTATTTTTCCTCGAAGCTATCGGACTGACCGGTCCGCATGATGCGCGCATCGTCCGCACGATATTTATCGGCCAGTTCCTTGGGGAAGAAATCATAGTCCGTCTTGCCCACCGCCGCTTCGGATGGAACATGGAGATCGCGGGCAAAATGCTCATTGAGCGACACATAACGGCCTTCCCGGTCCTTGAGAAATATCTTTTGTGGAATGTTTTCCACGAGGGTTCGGAATTTATTTTCACTCGCCCGCAGCGCCTCTTCGGCCTGCTTGCGATCCGTGATGTCCTGCATTACCGCCACCGCGCCCAACAGGTTGTGCCGGGCATCAAAAAACGGGCCCGCAGCCGCCAGAATATACCGGGCCGGCAGGCCTTTGGCGATGATGGCCATCCCGGCATCATGGACGGTCTCGCCGTGAAACGCGCGGCGCAGCGGGATGGCTTCGGTGGGCAGCGGGGTGGTTCCATCCGGCCCGTAGAGATTATAGTGTTGGCCCCATTCTTCGGGTGGCAGGGCGAGCGCATCCATGCCGTGCCATTCCCGAGCCATCCGGTTGAACAAGACCAGTTTCCCGGTGGCATCACAGGCGACTACGCCGTCGGCGAGATTGTCCAGCAACGTGCGCGTGAATTCCTGCTCCCGGTGGAGGGCTTCCGCCGTCTGTTTGCGCTCCGTGATGTCGTGGATGATGGAATAGAACAATGGGCGGCCTTGAATCCGGATGGTCCCGCCAAATATTTCGACCTCCCGAATGGAACCATCGGCCCGGCGGTGCGCGACTTGGGCCTGGTAGCTTTGGGCGGCGCGCGCGCGTTCCAATTCCAGGTGCATTTTTTCTGGCGGCAGGATGTTGATCTGGGTAATCCGCATGGTTTGGAGTTGCTGACGTGTCCAGCCGTAGAACCGGCAGGCGGCGGGGTTGGCATCCACGATGTTGCCATCCGCGGGATTAAGAATCAACATCACCACGTAGTCGTTTTCAAATAGGCTGCGGTAACGCGTCTCGCTTTCCGCCAGTTCGGTGTCGAGCCGTTCACGTCGCCGCCGGTTGGCCAGGAAGGCTCCCAGGGCGGCGGTGGTCGCTGGGAAAATAAGCAGCACTGGCAGCGTAATGGCCGTGAGCACCCGCTGGGCAGACGCCCAGGGCAGCGCCAGCATCAGTGCCAGCATGACGAGATGCACGACCACCCCCAGTCCGTAAAGTTCGCGCCAGGAAATGTCCTCGAGCGGCCCCTTGCGCCAGTGCCGCCAGGCGATGCCCAGACTGCCGGAGGTCAGCACCACGGCGGCACCGACCCAGGCGGCCGTGCCCCCTTGGGTCACGCGATACACGGCGGTTATCCCCATCGCGATGACGGTGGGGATCGTCCCAAGAAACAAACCGGACACCGCCAGCAGCACCGAGCGGGCGTCAAACACGATGCCGGGCTCCAACCGAAAAGCCGCCAGGATGACGCCGATCCCGATACCCCCCAGAATCAAGCCGAGGAAAACCTGTCGCATCCTTTGCCCAAGGTGGATATGGCGGCTGGATGCCAGGTCAAAGACCACGACCAAAGCCAGCAGCAAAGCGGCGTTATGTAACAGCGCGCTGAGAGTAGTATTATCCATAAAACAAAACACCTGTCAGGAAGTCCGAAATTCGTGGTATAAAATCCAGAATTGAACCACAGATAAACACAGATAGACACAGATAAGACCAAACACCAGTTCGCCATTCCGCACTCCGCATTCTGCATTCATTTGGGTGGTTCCTCCAGCCCCGGGAAATATCGTTTGATGCACTCCGGGCATAGCCCATGGGTAAAGGTGGCTTCGGAATGTTTCTGGATGTAGCTCTCCACCTGATTCCAATAGCCCAGGTCATCGCGGATTTTTTTGCAGCCCGAACAGATCGGCAGCAGTCCGCTCAACGACTTCACCTTGGCCAGCGCCGCTTCCAACTCAGCGTTTTTGACGCGGAGCGCGGCTTCCGCGCATTGACACTCGGCTTTGGCCGCCTGGAGCTGTTCCTGAAACCGATCGGATATGCGCATGACCCGGCAGGTGTGCGCCCAGAGTTTTTCGTAGCTGGCCAGCAGCGTCGCGAACGGTTTCGCCCACGGAGTTTTGCGAAACTCGCCGTCCGCCAGAGTCTCTCGGGCCTGCTGGATGGATTTCTCCTCCTGCTGAAAAATGGTATTATTGTTGGCGATGCTTTCTTTTTTCATGCCACGCCTTTCGTCAAGGGAACCAGGTTGAAACGCACCGCTGTCACCTCCGCCTGAAACTCCTCCCCGCATTCCTTGGCCACGTCATTTTCGGACGCAAAGCGCCAATTGATGGTGACGGGGCGGCCCGCCGTCGCAACTTGGTCCAGCCGGTCAAACATTTTCAAGAGGATCATGGAGGAACTGCTGTTAAAGTAGATCATTTCCACGTTCAGCACCAACGGTGCCTGCGTGACTACGGCCAGATACTGGTCCAGCCAATCGAAAATCGGGCTGTAGAATTTGGCGGCATTTTCCGGATAGGACTCGCCTTTGAGTTCCAGCAAGTGGGTTCCCGGGTCAAAGTGGACTGCGGGCGTGGACCGGGTGGGTTCAAGGTTCAACCGGTTCATGCGGATGGTTCTCCTTCAATGACGGCTTTAATTGAAAAAAAGACATGGGTGTCATCCACGTCGCTAAATGCATGCTCCATCGGGCGGCTGGCTTTGCGGGCCATGTCAATGAAGCCCAGTCCCGCGCCTTTGCGCCCAGGGAGGTCCGCCGCTTTGCGGCGCTCGCGGTAGAGGGCCTTCAGCTCCTCGCGATTCAAGGAGTGGAGTTGCTCCAGTTGTTCCCGGATGGCGTCCATTTTCTCCCGCTGGATCAGGTTGCCGCAAAGCACATAAAAATGCCCGGCTTCACTGCCCACGATGAGCGTGCCAACTCGCAACTCGCCATCCACATTATCGGGCGGCGTGAGCTGGTGGGCGGAATAATTCACGACATTCTGCATCTGCTCGACAAACACGCTGAAGACGCGCTGCACGGTGGTCATGCCGGCGTCTTCCAGTTCCATTTTCTGTTTCAGGGTTTCACCGATGCCTTCGATGACCCGTTGCGAAACCGGGCCGCTGAAGGCAAACATGATGCCCTCCTGTTGCAACCTGGTGTGCAAACCATAGAGTTCATTCAACATAGTTGGACTTTCTTTTAAGTTAAACCTTACCCGACCAGATTGCCAGCGGATACCGCCGTGAAATTTCCCGGCCGCTCCAGCCCGAATCCCATCACCGTGATGTCGTCCCGCTGGGTTTCCCCACCCATGTGGCGCGTCAGCCGCTCGGACAGCAACTGGCGTTGTTCCGCGAATGGTTTCGCATGATGGGCGGCAATAAACTCGCGCAGGGCGTTTTTGCCGAACGGCAGCAGCGATGCCGCCCCCACCTGCCCGAGCAGCCCATCGGTGGTCAGGTAAAATGCCCGGACCTCTGCCAGCGGCACCCGGTGATTCTGAAATTGATGATGCTCCGCCGAGCTTTGATACCCGATGCTCTCGTTGTCGCCTTTGACTTCCACCACCTCCGCGCCGCGCACATAAAAGAGGGATTGCCGCGCGCCGGCGAATTCAAGATAGCCGCCGCTGCGGCTGACGTGGCAGATGGCCATGTCCAGGCCGTCATCGCTTAAGGTGTTTTTCGCCTCGCGGCTCAGGGTGAGCCGGATCAGATGGTTCATCTCGGCCAGCAACCGCGCCGGGCTCCGGTTGCCATGGATGCTTACCGCGCGATGCAGCACGGAGCCGGCCAGCATGGTCAGGATCGCGCCGGCCACCCCGTGCCCGGTGCAATCAATGGCCGCCACCGTGAAATCCCCGCCGCGCTCTTCCAGCCAATAGAGGTCGCCGCCAATTACATCGCGCGGCGACCAGATCACGAAATAATCGCAGCCCGCCCCCTGCATTTGCCGGGGCGGCGGGAGCAGGGCCTGCTGGATGGTGCGGGCGTAATTGATGCTTTCCCGAACTTGCTCGTTGGCGGCCTCGGCCTGGGCCATGGCCACTTTGAGGTCGGCATTGGCCTTGGTCAACTCTTCCCCCCGTTTTTCCAGGATACCCACCATGGTGGAAAGCTGGGCCAGGGAGGGGTGGAACACGATCAGGAACTCCAACAGTAACACCAGCAGGCCGAGGGCGGGGATCGCCAACTCCAACCGCTTCAAGCCCTGGATCCGCGCCTTGGCCTCCGCGTCGAACTGAAAGGTGATCTGGTCCATCAACTGCAAAAAGAACGGCTCGCGGGCCAACATTGCCGACGACGCGCGTTTCAGTTCCGGGTTGCCTCGGAGTTCCACCTTGGCCGCCAGCAGGCGCTGCACGGCGGTCACGGCCTGCACCATGTCCCGGTACGGATTTTCAATTTTCTGGAACAAGCTCCGAATCTCGGGCGAATTCTCCCGCACCGGCAGACCGATAGCCGGATTCCCATACTGCAACCCTTCGTGGGCCGCCATCCAATCTTTCAGGGATTTCTCAATTTCCGCCGGCCGCCCTTCGGCGGTGGCAGCGGCTGGTTCCCGTTCCATAGCCAGCACGCACTTGGTCAGGCGCTGGGAGAGCATCCGCTGGCGGCCCGAGAGATTGATCACCCGGCTGTCCCCTTCGTTACGCTTGAGGGCATATAGCATGATCAGCGCCGAGGACACGATCGTCACAGCAATAAACGTCAGCGCAATGCCGTACACCACCTTCATGCGAAATAAGCGGTGTCGCGATGGGGTAGCCCCCTGCGCACTGGACTGGTCTGTTTCAATAAGCTTCATGATTTGCGTTTCACTGATAACGGTCACCGCTCACTGATAACTGCTCACTGTTCACTGTTCACTGATTACTGATTACTGTTCACTTCCCCTCCCCCTCAAGGTCCCCAATCTCTGGGAAATACTTTTTGACGCAATCCGGGCACATGCCGTGGGTGAATTTGGCTTCGGAATGTTTGGCCACGTAGCTCTCGACCTGGCTCCAGTAGCCTTTGTCATCACGGATTTTTTTGCAGCCCGAGCAGATGGGCAACAGCCCGCTCAACGACTTCACGTTGGCGAGGGCCTTCTGCAATTCCTGGATGAGTTGTTCCCGTTCGGCTTCCGCTTGCTTCCGTGACGTGACGTCGCCGGCGTACCCATGCACCGTGCGGCTGGGAGCGATGGGGAAGAAGGACCATGAAATCACACGTGATGCGATCGTGATCTCCACCCGCAGTTTTGGTTGGTTGGTGGCCAGGCAATCGCGAATGATCGCCGCCGTGTCGGGTGGCAATATCTGCTCGGGTTTGGCCAACCCCAGCGTCTGCGCCATTTCCACGGCTGCATCGTTGAAGTAGCTGATTTCTCCCGTGGCGATGAACTCCAGAACCGGGTTGGGGTTGAAGCGGGCGAACGTCGCCTGGTGCCGAACTTCCCCGTCCGCCTGCTTGCGCAAGGTGATGTCGCGGTTGCTGCTCCGCTGACCGAGCCAGCGGCCATCATCGCCATAGACCGACTGGCAATGATGGCTGATCCAACGCTCCTCGCCCGAGCGGGTGACGATGCGAAAGTCCAGGCTGCTGACATCTTGGGTCGGTTGGGTGGTTTTCTGATAGTGTTCCACCACCTTGGCGCGATCCTCCGCATGGATGATTTTCAGCATCAATTCCGGGTCGGCCAGGAACTCCTCGGCGCGATATCCGGTGATGCGTTCGGCGGAGGGCGAGACGTATAGATAGCGGCCATCCGGTGTGCGCCAGGTTTCCAGGTCGTACGTCCAATCAGCCACCGTGCGGAATTTTTCCTCGTTCTCCCGGAGTTGCGCTTCGGCCTCCATTTGCCGGGCGAGCCGTTGGCGCATCTGGCGGCCGCCCAGGAAAATTCCCAACACGCCCAGCGCCCACAGCGCGGCATGGGCGCCGACAATGGGTCCAATTCTCGCCTGCTCCATCGCCAGATACGGGGCCAGCGACACCGCGACACTGATGCCACCGCGAATTTCACCCTCGCGATACCCTTGGGCGGCATGGCACATCAGGCAAGCCTTCTCGGCTACCAAGGGCCGCATCAGGCGCAGGTGCGGTTTGCCGTGAAACAGTTCACAGGCGACCTGCTCAGTCTGGCCTTTTTCAAACGACTTCAAGGCATTGGCTTCCCAGGCGTCCGGCGCGTTCTCCGGGCGCAACGGTTTCAGGCTGGTGATATGACCGTGCGAGCCATCTTCCCGATGTTCCAGTTCATGCACCTGCCGCGTTATGTACGCGGGATTCACCAGCGTCAACCGCCGGCCTGAGGGTGTCACCAGATCCCGCTCGGTGACGTTGGTCAAATACGGATTCGGCGGGGTGTTGGTGGTGACGGGCACATAGACGCCACCGTGCAGCGTGGCCCACCGGCGGTAGAGCACATCTTTGTTGAAATTGCTCCGGGCATCCGTCGCTGCGGCTTCCACCATGGCATCATGCAGCAGCCGCGCGTTCCAAAACACGGAGGCGGCCACCGCCAACGTCCAAAGCGCGAAAATCAGCCAGCTCGCGCGTCGCAAGTGGCGCTGGCCGAACGCCGAAGCACCCGAATTCGGATTGTGGATTGCGGATTGCGGAAGGGCGAACCGGTGTTTGGTCTTATCTGTGTCCATCTGTGTTCATCTGTGGTTCAATGTCTTTTTTTCAAGTTCAGCCTTTGCGTGCATTCATCACCAATTATGACTAATCCGCATTCCGCATTCCGCACTCCGCATTCCGCATTCCGAATTCATTTGGGTGGTTCCTCCAGTTCCGGGAAATATTTTTTGGTGCAATCCGGGCACAGGCCGTGGGTAAAGGTGGCTTCCGAATGCTTGGATACATAGCTCTCCACCCCGTTCCAATAGCCTTTGTCATCGCGGATTTTTTTGCAGCCTGAACAAATCGGCAGCAGCCCGCTCAGCAACTTCACTTTGGCCAATGCGGCTTCCAATTCGGCGTTCTTCTCGCGCAAGGCCCGATTCAGGCGCAGGATGCGGACAAACGCCGACACCCGCGCGGCCAATTCGCGGTTGCCGATGGGCCGTGCGATGTAGCTA
>JBAXGN010000026.1 GCA_037139415.1 Verrucomicrobiota bacterium
CACGGATAAAAAAATCACCGAAAACAGTTGCAAAAATTAACACCGTTGCTGGGGATAACCATGCCAACCATGAAACCATGCGAATGATGTATATTCGTGGTTTTCTCGGATAAGTGGCGGATATTTCGGTGGGGCCATCCCTTCAATGCGCGTTCACAGCCAGCCAAAAAATGCAAAAATGATGTTAACAAATGAAGGGAACTGGCTATAATGTGCAAAGTATGCAAGTGTACGTTACATGTTGGCGGTGTTTTCCTCAATGGCTGGCAGCCGTTTTGATCCCCTGTTCTATTTTGGTTGCCACGGCCGCAGATCTGGCTAAGGGTGGCGACCCAGGGAAGCCAAATTTACTATTTGTTTTCTCCGACCAACAATCGCGGGATGCGTTGGGGTGCTACGACAACCCGGATGTCATGACGCCGCAACTCGATAAATTGGCCGCGCACGGCACGTTGTTTGAGCATGGGGTCTCTTCGTGCCCGGTTTGTACCCCTATGCGCGGCATGCTGTTCAGTGGCCAACATCCGCTTCGCAACGGAGCCATTCACAATGACATCCCGTTGCTGGCGGATAACGGGGAATATTTTGGGCATGTGCTCAAATTTGCCGGGTACCACACCGGGTACATCGGCAAATGGCATTTGCTCGGTGGCGACCGGGATCGCCCGGTGCCGCCTGGTCCCATGCGTTATGGTTTCGATGAAGTTTTTCTCACCGATAACTGTCATGTGGATTACCGTCCTGGCCAGGCGTACTATTGGAATGAGCAGGGTGAAAAAGTGTTCTTCAAAGAATGGGAAGTGTATGGCCAAGCACGTCAGGCCATGCAGTTTTTGGATCAGTGCCCGTCCAATCAGCCGTTTGCGTTGTTTGTTTCCTTTCATCCGCCTCATGATATCGGCTGGCAAAAGGAAGAGCCGGGGGTGCGCAACTACGATACTGAACCGGAGTTGATGCGACTCTACAATCCCGCCCGGCTTAAACTGCGTCCCAGCGTCAAAGACTCCCCTGGGGTGCGGCGCGCTTATCAAGGCTATTATGCGATGAGTTCGGGCGTGGACAAGGCGTTTGGCTGGCTGATGGATAAACTCGTCGAGCGCGGGCTCCAAACCAACACGCTGGTCGTTTTTACCTCAGATCATGGTGATAACCTGATGTCCTATGGTTATACCCTGTGCAAGGATGTGCCGGAAAATACCGCTGTACGCGTGCCGTTGCTGATGCGCTGGCCGGCCAAATTACTCCCGAGTAGCGTCAGTCAGTTGCCCATGGGCACGCTTGATCTCATGCCCACCATCCTTGGCCTGATGAAGTTGCCGATCCCAAGCACCTGTGAGGGCCGGAATCTTTCCCAAGCCATTATCAAAGGCGATGATAATGCGGTCAGTTCCGTGCCGTTATTTTTCGTCAGTCCGTCAAACTGGCGCGGGGTTTACACTCGGGAATATACGTATGCCGTTGGCGAAGTTGAAATGCTGGTGCGTGATGATGCCGGTCAATGGCAGATGAAAGTGCAACCTATCCAACGGCTGTACGATAAAAAGAAGGACCCGTTTCAACTGACCAACTTTTATGACGATCCCAATTACGCCGTCATCCAAAGGAAATTGGACGAAGAAACCTATGCTTGGATGAAAAGGTTCAAAGATCCGATGGCGGATGGTCGTCAATTAAAATCGCAGTATGGCGATGGTCAGGGCAAGTTTCCGCTGAGCACCCTGGCCCCGGAATTTCAGGGACGACCGGTTGATTTTGCCAACAAAATTGTCAGTCGGGAGGACATGCCATTTAGTCAGTAGCCTCGGGAATTGCACGGGGGATGAGGTAATTTACCGGTTCGTTTGCGTTCGGCATTGCCAAACCTGCCTTGGTTTGTTTAATTTCTCCGCATGTTGCAACAGCAAACGCTCCGTAATGCGGTATCGTTCTCAGGCATCGGGCTGCACAGCGGCAATAAGGTCAGCATGACCTTTCTGCCGGCACCCGCCAATTCCGGCATTCGTTTTCGCCGGGTGGACTTGGATGGCAAACCTGAAATTGAGGCCAAAGTGGATCAAGTGGCGGACACTACCCGCTCCACTACGGTTTCCAAGGGTAATGCCAAAATCCACACCGTCGAGCATGTGCTGGCCGCGTTTGCCGGCTGCGGCGTGGATAACGCCATTGTGGAATTGGATGCCAGTGAACCGCCCATTGCTGACGGCAGCGCGCGCGTGTATGTGCGCATGATCAAGGATGCCGGCATCCTTGCCCAACCCGAGCGCAAGGAACCTTATAAACTCTCCGCACCGATTGAGCTGACGGTGGGGGATACCGTCATGAGTGCTTTTCCCCATGACGGTCTCAAGATCAGTTGCACCAGCGCGGATAAAGGGGGTCGCTTCACCCAGTATTATTCCATTGAGATTAACCCCGAGACTTGGGAAAAGGAACTTGCCCACGCGCGCACCTTCTGTTTTTTCGAGGAAATTGAATATCTTTTCAAAAACGGTCTTATCAAGGGCGGCGGCCTGGAAAATGCCGTAATCATCCGCGAGGATGCCGTGCTGACCAATGAGCCGATGCGTTACAACGAGGAATTTGTACGCCACAAAATTCTCGATATTCTCGGCGATCTTTCCCTGGTGGGCCGTGCCGTGCATGCGCACATCATTGCCGTCAAGCCCAGCCACAAGGTCAATTGCGAATTGGCCAAGGTCATCCAGACTCAAATGCTCAAACCCATGGTGGCTGCCCAGACCTTTGCGCCCCCCCCTCCGCCTGCGGAACCGGAAAAACCTGCTCCGGCCCCCAAGAAAGACAAAGAGTCAGCGCCCGCCGAAAAGAACCCCGGTTCACCGCATGCACTTGTCAAGGATGGCGCGACGCTGGATGTCATCCAGGTGATGCAAATTTTACCGCACCGGTATCCTTTCCTGATGGTGGATAAAATCATTAAAATCGAGGGAAACCGGGTGGTAGGCGTCAAGAACGTCAGCATTGGCGAGCTTTACTTTGAAGGGCATTTCCCCGGCCACCCCATCATGCCCGGCGTGCTCCAACTGGAAGCCATGGCGCAAGTGGCTGGCATCCTGATGATGCGCACTGCCGATAACGCCGGCAAGCTCGCCTACTTCATGGCGGCGGAAAACGTCAAATGGCGCAAACCTGTCCGCCCCGGCGATATCCTCACCATTGACGTTGAACTGACCAAGGCGCGCGGTAAAATCGGTAAAGCCAAGGGGACCTGCCTGGTGGACGGCGAAGCGGTCAGCGAAGCGGATGTCACCTTTATGCTGATTGATCGTTAACCTGCCTATTTAAACATGATTCATCCCACCGCTATTATTCATCCCCACGCCAAGGTAGGCGCGGATTGCCTTATTGGCCCCTATTGCATCATCGGGGAGCATGTCGAACTTGGCGATGGCTGCCATCTCCATTCCCATGTCGTCATTGACGGGCACACTGTGCTGGGCAAGCACAATGAAATCTTCCCATTTGCCAGCATCGGCCTCAAGACCCAGGATCTTAAATGGAAGGGCGGCATCACCCGCACCCAGATTGGGGACCATAACACCTTTCGGGAATACGTGACCATCCACAGCGCCACCAGTGATGGGGAAATCACCGTGGTGGGGTCTCATAATCATATTCTCGCCTATTGCCATCTGGCGCATAATGTCGTCCTGGGCAACCGGATCATCATGTCCAACCTGGCCTCGCTCGCGGGGCATGTCACCGTGGAGGATCATGTGGTCATGGGCGGCTTTGCGGCGGTGCATCAGTTCTGCCGCATTGGCAAGATGTCCATCATCGGCGGCTGCTCCAAGGTTGTGCAGGACGTTCCGCCTTTCATGCTGGTGGATGGCAATCCGGGGGAGACCCGCACCATTAACAAAATTGGCTTGGAACGTAATGGTGTTTCCGAGGAAGCCCGTAATGCGCTGAAGCTCGCGTACAAAATCATCTTTCGCGACGGGCTCACCGTTTCCAACGCACTGGAAAAAATTGAGAAAGAACTGCCGCCGTTGCCGGAAATTCAGCATTTGGTGCATTTTGCGCGTACCAGTGAACGCGGCTTGAGTAAGTGAGAAGCTTGGTTCGATCAGCGAAATTAGCATTTGAAGCACCATCGCACGGTCGGTTCCTTACGGCAGCGGCTACGGGGCGTAGGGCACGGTGCCGGTGCGATCCAGGGGATACTTCCATTGCTTGATGTAATCATCACCGGGACGGAAATCGTCTTTGGTTTCGCGCAGTTTGCGCTGGAGGGTGGCTTCCAATTGGGCTTGGAGCGCGGTTTGTTCCGGCAGGTTTACCAGGTTCTTTAACTGATACGGGTCAAGTTCGTTGTCGAACAATAGCCAGGGGCCATCCAGATTGCGAACATAGGTATAGCAGGTGGTGCGAATGCCGCGATATTCCACACCGCCTTTGTTGCGGTTCCATTGTCCGAACGGGGCCACGCAGGAGATCAGCGCCGCGTTGTCGCCCGGATTTTTCCCGCCGCGCACATAGCCGCTGTAATCGAGTCCCTCGACGGTCTTCGGGATGGCCAGGCCGCAGAGTCCCAGCAGGGTGGGCATAAGGTCCTCGGAATTGACGGGCGCGTCGAGTTGTTTCAACTGGCGGCCCAGCGCTTTTGGCCAATGAATCAATAACGGCACGCGGATGGATTCGTCGTAGGGCTGTTGCTTGAAGCTTTGGGCGTGGGATTGCAGCAGGTCGCCATGATCTGAGGTGAACACCAGGATGGTGTTTTCTTCCAGGCCCAATTCCTTGAGCGTACTCCAAATATCACCGACGCAATCATCCAAGGCGGTGCAATGCGAGTAATAGCCCAACAGGTTGGTGCGGGCTTTGGCCTGCATTTCTTCCGGCACGTTGGGGCGTAGCTTGAGTTGTTCCGTGCGGTACATCGCGCGGTATTTCTCCGGGGCGGTTTGATACGGGTCATGCGGCGGCCCCCAACTTAGCACGAGCAGGAACGGTTGGTTCATTTTGGCGCTCGCCTTCAAATACTGCTGGGCGTCGCGGGTTTGAGCGATGGCGTCATAACCCTCCCAAGTCAGCTTTTCCGGACCATCCGCGTAATAGAAGGATTTATTGTAGTTGTGGGTGCATTCAAGCACTTTCCAATACTCGAAACCCTGGCGGCGTTCTTTGGGGATGAAGTTCGAGCGGCCATGACCATCCACGTGCCATTTGCCGATGTAGGCAGTGGCGTATCCCGCCTGTTTGAAGACTTTGCCAAGCGTGACTGCCTCGGGATTAAGCGGCACATCGTTCATAAACACGCCATGCGTGAGGGGTCGCTGGCCGGTGAGGAGTGTCGCGCGCATGGGACAGCAAACCGGGACAGCGGACACCGCGTTGACGCAATGCACACTTTCCTTTTGCAGTTGATCGAGGTGAGGGGTGTGAACATTGGGATCACCGGCATAGCCAAACGCCTGCGCCCGCCATTCGTCCGGAAACAAAAACACCAGGTTAGGTGGTGCGGCAAAGCAAAGGAAGGGCAGGGCGAGCAGTATGCTGCCAACCACGGTACGGAGATGACGCAGGCTTAACATGGGGACAGGATAGATATCATTTTTCCGGATGCCTAGAAAAAAGGCAGCGCACAAAAGATTGGTTTGCCGTTGAATTTGCTTGCTGAAGAGCGTGTTTTTAAGGAGTCTCATCAGGTCTGATGCCGGCCAAACCGACCCAATTCACAATCGCAGAGGCAGAGCTGCTCACTCAATTGAGTACCACTGCCAACGGATTGTCATCGGCAGCCGCCGCCACGATTCTTGAAGCGGTTGGTCCCAACACGGTGGCGGCAGGTTCCCGGCAAACGGTACTGCGCGATCTGCTGCATCGCTGCCGCAATCCGCTGGTCATCCAATTGCTCATCATCGCCACCGTATCCTATATCATGGGCGACCTGCGCTCTACGGTGGTGGTCGGGGCCATGGTGTTCCTGAGTGTGGTCCTCTCATATATCCAAGAGGCCCGGTCCACGCGCGCCGTGGAAAAACTGCAAAAGCTGGTTAAAATTACGGTGACGGTGCTGCGCGATGGCAAAGAAGTGGATGTGGCGTTGGAGGAGATTGTCCCCGGTGACATTGTGGTGCTGGCGGCAGGGAGTTTGATCCCGGCCGATCTGCGAATTCTTTCGGCGAAGGATTTTTTTGTGTCGCAGTCGGCGCTGACCGGGGAATCCATGCCGGTGGAGAAAGGTGCGGACGCCAATCAGCCGGCGGGGCGGGCCCCGTTTGAGTTTACCAATGCGTGTTTCATGGGCAGCAACGTGCTGAGCGGTTCCGCGCGCGGAATCGTGCTGGCCACGGGTGCGCGCACGTACTTTGGCGCGCTGGCGGAGAAGATGTTGGCCCGACGCGAACCCACCAGTTTTGATAAAGGCGTACGCGATTTCACCTGGCTGATGATTCGCTTCATGGTAGTGATGGTGTCGCTGACGTTTCTCATCGTTGGCCTGACCAAAGGCAACTGGGCTGAAGCGCTGCTGTTTGCTTTGTCCGTTGCGGTCGGCCTCACGCCGGAGATGTTGCCGATGATCATTACCGTCTGCCTGTCCAAAGGTGCGATCCTCATGGCGCGCAAAAAGGTGATCGTAAAGCATCTCCACGCCATCCAGAACTTCGGGGCGATGGATGTGCTTTGCACTGATAAAACCGGCACGCTCACCCAGGATCATGTCGTCCTGATGCGGCATGTGGATGTCACGAACCGATCGAGCGATGATGTGCTGCGTTACGCATACATGAACAGTTTTTATCAGACCGGTTTGCGCAATTTGTTGGATCGTGCCGTGTTGGCGTATTCTGATCTCGATGTGGAGCGCAACTGCCGAAAGGTGGATGAAATTCCGTTCGATTTCAAACGTCGCCGCATGTCGGTGGTGATTGATTACGAGGGGCGGCACGTGCTGATTTGCAAAGGGGCGGTCGAGGAGATTTCCGCCGTTTGCGATAATTATCAGGTGGACGATGAAATCAATCCGCTGATCAAACTTATCCGCGATGATCTCATGGATGAATACCGGAGCCTAAGCGCCGAAGGGTACCGGGTGCTGGCCATCGCCTACCGTGAATTTGATCGTTCCAAACAGACGTTTTCCGTGGCGGATGAGTCGGAATTGGTGCTGCTGGGGTATATCGCATTTTTTGATCCGGCCAAGGATTCTTCCGCCAAGGCCATTGAGGCGCTCACCCGTTCCGGCGTCGCCGTCAAAATTCTCACGGGCGACAATGAATTGGTGACCAAGAAGGTCTGCAATGACGTCGCGATGCCCATCACGCGGATTGTCACTGGACCGCAGTTGGCCGCGCTGGATGAAGCGTCCTTTGGCCGGATGGTGGAGGAAGCCAACGTGTTGGCGCGGCTCACGCCGGACCAGAAGGAAAAAGTGATCAAGGTCCTTCGCGCCCAAGGCCACGTGGTTGGGTTCATGGGTGACGGCATCAATGATGTGCTGGCGATGAAGGCGGCGGACGTGGGCATCTCCGTGGATACGGCTGTGGATGTGGCCAAGGAGTCTGCAGATATCATCTTGCTGGAGAAAAGCCTGCTGGTGCTGGAGGATGGCATTATTGAGGGCCGCAAGGTCTTCGGGAATATCATCAAATACATCAAGATGGGTGCGAGTTCCAACTTCGGAAACATGTTCAGCGTGGTGGGCGGCGCGTATTTCCTGCCGTTCCTGCCGATGGCCCCGATCCAAGTGCTCGTGAATAATCTGCTCTATGACTGTTCTCAGGTAGCCATTCCGCTCGATAACGTGGATGAAGAATACTTGAACAAGCCCCGCAAGTGGAACATTCGCAGCATCCGGAATTTCATGTTTTTCATCGGCCCGATGAGTTCCATTTTTGACTATGCCACGTTCTTCCTGATGCTGTTCTTTTTTGGCTGCAACGCGTATCGCTTGCCTGGGTTATCCGGAGCGGATCAATATCTGGAACAGCTCTTCCACACTGGCTGGTTTGTGGAGTCGTTGCTCACGCAAACCCTGATCGTGCATATTATCCGGACGCAACGGATCCCCTTTATCCAGAGCCGCGCCAGCCTCCCGATGCTGTTCACCACGCTGGCCATCATGGCGATTGGGTTGTGGCTGCCCTTCTCGCCATTGGCAAAATTCCTTGGCTTTACTCCGTTGCCGGCGGTGTTTTTTGCCTGGCTGGCGGGGTTCCTCCTCATTTATTGCGTGCTCACCCACGGGATGAAGATGTGGTTTATCCGTCGTTTTGGAGCTGATTGATTATGCGTAGTATTTTAACCGCCTTGCAGGATGGCCGCCTGTTTGAACTTCCCGACTTGAACAAGGTTTCAGCCTTGGAATTCCTGGCCCGCATTTTGGACGCCAACCCCAATATCGAAGTCGGCACCGATGCCATCGAGGAAATTCAACGCCGGGAGCAGGAGTATAATACCGGCATTGGGCAAGGCGTGGCGGTGCCGCATATCCGTGCGAAACGCGAGGAGGGCGAGCTGTTCTGCGCCATCGGTTGGACCAAGGCCGGGATTGAATACGGTGCGTCGGACAATGAACATGTGCATTTGGTGTTCATGTATTACATTCCGGGCGCGCAAAAGAACGTCTATCTCAAGGAAATCAGCAGTCTCGTCAAAGCCATCAAGAAAACCGGTGGCATGGGGCCGATTGCTCATGCGGAAGACTTGAATGTGGTTCGCAACCTGTTGCTGGACTGGGTGAGTGAAGTGCTGGGGGAAACGGGGCCGGAGTCCATGGCGCGGATGATCAAGTTGGAGGTCAAGCACGCGCAGACGGTTGAACTTCCCATGTTGACGCCGGTGTCTGAAATGGCTGCGCCCACATCGCGCACCGCTGCCCGGGTCGCCACCTTTTCCGTGCTGGTGGCGCCACCCAATGGAATCTTCGCCCTCGCCCAGGACGCTGAGTTTGCGAGCGCGGTGGAGAAGGAAACCGGATTGGCCCAACGCCTGGCTGGCAACCCGCCGTTTGCGGTCGCCGGGCGTCAAATCTTTGTGACGGCGATTACCGCGTATCCGGGTGGCCGGATTCTCTACCAGTGTGTGGCGATCGCGCCGGCGTAATCAAAGTAGATTGCCGCCCGTCATTCCGCCGTCCGCACAATGTAGCCGCCGGATTTTTCATCCGCTTCCAGCTTCAGCAGGCCGCGCCTTTGCGCCTCTAAGAGCAGGTCATTGAAGGAGCGGAACCCATAGGCGCGTTCATTGAATCCGGGGTTGCGCCGTTTATGCGTCTGCTTGATCATGGAGCCCCAGACCCGGCCATCTTCGCCCCGTTCACCGGCCACGGCTTCCAAGGTTTCCAGCACTTCTTCGAGGGCCTTGACCAGGTCTGGTCCTTTCACATCGCCTTCCGCCACCCGCGCGGGAGCGGCTGCCGTGTTCGCACTGGCGCTGGCGGTGGCGCTGGCGGTGCTGCTGGTGGTACGGCGGCGCTGCTTCGCGACCAAAGCGCGCACCAGATCATCGTAATAGATAAATTCATCACAGTTCGTGATGAATAGATCGGAGGTGGAGTTTTTGACGCCTACGCCAATCACCGTCTTGGCATTCTCCCGCAGTTTGCTGACCAACGGCGAAAAGTCCGAGTCACCGCTGATGATGACAAAGGTATCCACGTGGCTCTTGGTATAGCAGAGGTCGAGCGCATCCACGACCATGCGGATGTCCGCCGAGTTTTTACCCGACTGCCGCAGGTGCGGTATTTCGATGAGTTCAAAGGCGGCCTCGTGCAGGTCCCGCTTGAACGCCTTGTAGCGGTCGAAATCGCAGTACGCCTTCTTGACGACGATATGCCCCTTGAGCAACAGGCGTTCCAGCACCTTTTGAATGTTGAACAGCGGGTAATGGGCGTCCAGAGCGCCGAGCGCAATGTTTTCCAGATCGAGAAACACGGCCATCGTGGCGTTGGTATCTTTAATACTCATTTTATTGTGAGTGCAACTTACCACAACCTGCTGGGGCAATGCACCAGGAATCGGCGGAAAAGATGAACGTAAAATTTCGATTGCAGGCCGCTATCCCCCAGCGCAAACCAACCTTGGGCGGATGGCCACAGCCCCTGCGGGATGATGGGTTACCCTTTCAGACAATCCAGTATGGATTGCGGCATCGAAAAGGTGCTTCATGCTGGTTCAATGCGAAAAGGCTCGTGGCTTTGTTATTGATTGACCCCGTTTATGCCGGACTAGTGGCGTGGCCCGCGAATGCGGAACTGACAACGCCATCCGGCGTTGGCTGCAGCGATTGGTTAGGCATCATTTCTTGATTTGCGATTCTATCAGAGCTCGCATGTTCACGCCGGGACGGCCTCTATACTTCCATTTCCCTGCCGTTGCATCAATCACCGTCACATTCGTTTCGGTAGTCACGCACATGACGTAGTCTGCCGTCTTGCCGAACTCGGTCGGGCCAGCGGAAAAATAGACCCAACCCATCCCATTTTTATTGATTGACCACTCAGTCGAGAAGGTCGCAAACGAAATCTTGCTGGCGTTCGAGACAGTCCCCGTGGAGACGGCTGAATCGCCTGGAGAAAATGCGCCTCGACCGTCAGCGCGATAATACCAGGAGAAATCCATCTGTTCTGGTTTGGTTCTTTGATTGTGGAGAATGACAGCAGCCACCTCATTGCTGCGCCTCAAGAGAATAACATTACCGTCGGGGACGGGAGCTTCGTTCGCGTTCGACTGCCCGCGACGTGCGTCTTTGCATCCTGAACCGACGAAGATAGCTATGATGGCGATTAGAGCGAAGTAGCGCATACGCATGATGCCTAACAGTATTATTGAACGAACGTTTCGTTCGTTGTTTTCGTTTTGCAGTTTGTTAGCATGGTGCCGACCATCCCTAAAAAGGCCCCTCGGGTCAATGCGAAAATATCTACTTCCACTGGGGCAGGATTTCACAAGCCCGAGGCCGCAACACTTACAGTGTTGTGGGGCGCGGGTGGCGGTGTTCCTGGGGTAGCTCGTGCCTCGCAACCCCAGGCTCCGGTGCCGAAATCCTTTCAGGATTTCCCAAACCGGCCTCGGACAATCCAGTATGGATTGCGTCACCGGAGCCCAAGGTCGAATTGGCAGGGGGAGTGGGGGCCAATTCCACCTTGGGTACGCCATCAAACGTGACCGGGCAACCCTGAAAGTGGTTGCGTCAATGGACAGGTCACGGCTATCCCGCACCGCACCCCAGAGCAAAGTCTGAATGGCGGAACGGGGTATAATCCGGGGTTGGCGGCAGTATTCGGTTAGGCACGTCAATAAACCTCATATGCCAAAATGGAAGGGCGGTGCGACACCTATAATGCAAATTCACATCAGGTTCAGAAGCTTAAAAAGGTCATCCGTGCGGTGTGAATTGGCTTTTTAAGGTTAAGAAGGTCATCCGTGTGGCAAGGATGGGCTTTTTAAGGTTAAGAAGGTCATCCGCATGGCAAGGATGGGCTTTTTAAGGTTAAGAAGGTCATCCGTATGGCAAGGATGGGCATTTTAAGCTTAAGAAGGTCATCCGTGCGGCAAGGATGGGCTTTTCAAGCTTAAGAAGGTCATCTGTATGGCAAGGATGATGTTTTTAAGCTTAGGAAGGTCGTTTGTATGGCAACAATGGGCTTCTGAAGGTTAGGAAGGTCGTTTGCTGGGCGAGACGGACTTTTCACCCGTGGCGGAGGGGATCGCGGCCGCCAACGGCACCGCCACGTATGAGGATACGCTCCCCGCCGCAGCCAGTTATGAATATCAGGCCATCGCCTTCCCCCTCCAAAGAGGGTGAGTTTGCTACTCTATGCCATCCCTCGCGGGATGGGGGGGACGGGCAAAACGGTTTCCAACATCGTTCCCACACCCACCCACCGGCAACCCATTCGGTTCCCGTTGGCAATTCTTTGGTAAGGTTACTCCTTACCGCCGCGCCAAACAAGGAGATATGTAATTTGGTACGGATTTCGTTGGAATTGGGGCGCGCATCCCGTCTCCGGGAAATCATGGATTAAACTTGCCGGGCCACGGTGGCTGCGGCACCTTGGCGGCGGCGAATATGACCCGGATGGAACAACTCATAACCGTGCAATGGCGTCACCAGGTGTGCTTCACACGCCAGGTGTTTGCGCCGGGCAATGCCTTGTTGCGCGACGTGTTGCTGGAGCTGTTCTCGGGCGAAACCGGCAAGACGCTGGTTTGCCTGGATGCGGCCCTCGCGGCGGCCCGTCCCACACTGACGGCGGAGATCGAAGTGTATTTCACCGCCGTGCCTGGCATTCAATTGGTTTGCCCGCCGGTAACGCTGCCGGGCGGGGAAGCGATCAAGGTGGAAAGCGACCATTTGGCCACGTTGCACGCGTTGGTGGACCGGCATCATTTGGATCGGCACAGTTGCATCCTCTGCCTGGGCGGCGGGGCGCTGCTGGATCTGGTGGGGTACGCCGCCGCAACGGCGCATCGCGGCGTGCGCCTAGTGCGGCTGCCGACGACGACGCTGAGCCAGGCGGATTCCGGAGTGGGCGTCAAGAACGGCATCAACGCCTTTGGCAAAAAGAATTTTCTCGGCACCTTCGCGCCGCCCGCCGCGGTGATCAACGATTTCGATTTTCTGGAGACCTTGCCCGAGCGCGACAAGCGCGCCGGGTATTCGGAAGCCGTCAAGGTCGCCTGCATTCGGGATCGCGCCTTTTTCGAAGCGCTGGAGCAGCGGGCGGCGGAGCTGCGCCGGTGCGAACCGTCCGCTATGGCGTGGTTGGTGGAGCGCTGCGCGGCGCTGCACTTGCAGCACATTGCCGGCAGCGGCGATCCCTTCGAGATGGGTTCGGCACGGCCGTTGGACTTCGGGCATTGGGCGGCGCATCAACTGGAGCAATTGTCGCAGTACCGCCTGCGGCACGGCGAGGCGGTGGCCATCGGTATCGCGCTGGATACCTTGTACGCGAGTCACATCAGCCTGTTGGAACGCGGCGCGGCGGAGCGCGTGCTGGCGCTGTTGCGCGCGCTGGGCTTTGCGCTGTTTGCGGAGGAATTGCAGCAAACCGACGCGCAAGGCCGCCATCGCATCCTCAACGGGCTGGAGGAATTTCGGGAACACCTGGGCGGACGCCTGACGATCACGTTATTGGCAGGGATAGGGCAGGGGATCGAGGTACACACGATGGATACGGGGATCGTTCTGCGGGCGATTCAGGAATTGGCGAGCTACGCTTCGCCAACGGCCTGAGGTGAACCGATGGCGGCGGCGGGCGCGGCCCGGAGCAAAACTCACTTCTCGCCCATGCACAGGCACAGGGAAAACATCGTCACGTTCCACCCATTTTCGACGCGGAACAGCACGCGGTTCACCCCCTGCTTGAAATGCACGCGGCGCAAGCCCTCATCCGGGCGCCATTGTTTCTGCTGCTTGCCGCTGGCCCAGACCAGTTGATCCTCGATCCACAGCTTGGAATAATCGTCGCTGCCGACCGCGATCCAGAGATCGCGCGGCTGGTCGAAGTACAGTTCGGTGTAGGCGTAGTAAATGATGTATTCCAAATCATGCGTATGCGCGCTCTTCGACGCGGTCGGCAACAAATGCTCGGGATGGAACTTTTCAAAAGGCGGGAAGATGCGCGGTTCGGACGCCTGATGGAATTGCCAGCGAACCTGCTGATTATCCTTGCCGACATACGCGGCGTCGAGGTCCACGACGGTTTCCGGCGGGAATTTGGTCTCAATATTGACGCGGCCGGCGTTATCCCACGGCCCGATGAGGTACCAGCTATCCACGTAAACCCAGCGGTTCGGCTGACCGAAGCCGGTCACCTTGCGCGAGGGGATGGCCTGCAAATTCTTGGGCACCATGGGCGGCTCAAGCAGCCGATTTCTGCCGCCGCTTGGTTCATCGTTGGCGGCTTTCGCAGCAGCGCCCCCGCCGCCGTCGTTGCCCCCTCCGGCTGCCGTTGCGCCCTTGGCCGCGCCCCGCATGGCGCCCGTCAAGTCCTTGGCCCGGGCGGTGGAATCCTCCGCCGCCAGTTGCTCCATGGTTTGCTCCTGATCGGCGCGCGCCTGAATGGCTTCCAGTGAAATGCTGGCCCCCTGGGCGCTGGCGGATCCGGATTGGTCAATGCCCTTGGCCGTCGCCAGCATTGTGTACGCGGCGTTCACCATGGAATTGATTTCGTTGGCGGCCGTTTGCACGGTCTCGCGCATGGCGTTGACTTCCTCGCCTTGCTGCACCTTTTGGCGCAGTTGATTCGCCAGATCCGGGCGCACCGTCTTGGCGACATCGGTGAGCTTCCTGGCTTTCTCCAACGGAATCTGCCGGATCATGGCGAGGTCCGTGGCGCGGACTTCCCGGTAAACTTCGGTCATGCTGGATTCGGTCTGCACCGCCGTCTGATACAACGCGGCGAGATCCAGATTGTTGAGGTTGCTCAGAGCGGCTAAGGCCGCCGCATTGGTCAGTGTCATGGACGCCAGAGCGTTCGTCTGCCGCATGGCGGCCTGTGCGGCGGCGGTCGCCTGCTGCGCTTTGGTTTGGGCGAGCTGCACTTTAGTTTCCAACTCGTGGGCCAGCGCCTGCAATTCAGCGGCGGTCTTGTTCGCGGCTTCGGCTTTTTCTTCCGCCTTTTGTAGTTCCTGCTGGGTTTGTTCGAGCCGTTTTTTGGCCTGTTCGATTTTCTGGACGGATGACTCCACTTTGCGCTCGGCGGACTTCAATTTGCTGGCCGATTCGACGGCTTTGCGTTGTGCCATTAGCGTCACGCGGTTCGCTTGATCGTATTTGGCACGAGCGACCTTGGTTTCCTCTTTGGTCATGCCTTTGGTTTCGGTCGCCTTCTTGGCTTCGTCGCTGGCAGCTTTGGCTTGCTCGAAATCCGCCTGGGCTTGGGCTGCATCGGTCTTATTGGTTACGACGCGCGCCTTGGCATCTTCCGATTCCGCCTGTGTGGCTGCCAGGGAGGCTTCGGCTTTAGCAACTGGTTCCTTGCGATGCTCACGATCGCGGGAGGCACTCTGGCTGTTATCCCGGGAATCACTCGCATCGGTTTGGGTCTTGTCCGCCTGGCCTTGCAGTTCATTGGCGGCGTTCTGTGCCTGGCGCGCGGAATCCATCGCCCCACCGGCCAAAACCATTGCCTGCAACGCGCGATCCATGTTTTGCAACGCCTTCCACTGGGCTTCCTGCGCCTGTTTTTGCGCGGCGGAGGCGTGGGCCCAAGCGTTGGTGTCCCCGGTTTTGTGGGCTTCGGCCAACGCGGCCTTGGCCGCCTTCTGATCCGCCAGCGCCGCAGCGATGGCTTTCTGCGCTGCCGCCTGTGCTTCCTGGATTTTATCTCCGCCAGTCTTTGAGAAGTCCTGCATGAACGTGCTGAATTCAGCGGTCTTGCGAGTCTCCAGATTGCTCAATTCCTGCTGGAGACTCAGCAACTCTTCCACGCGCGACTTTAACAAATCGGCCTGGTGTTCCCGCACGTAATCCATGACTTCAGTGATCTTGGAATTACTGGCCGTGAACTGCGCTTTGCGCGCCTGCAAGTCAATGATCCGCACCGGCGAGAAAAAGATGAGCCACCCCAGCACGATGGTGTGAAAGCCGATGGACCACAGCCAATAGACCGGTCGCGATTGCGGACGGCGGCGGGCATTGGTGCCAGGTTGGTTGGTTTGCGGGGCGCTCATGGGATTTGTTATTTGGGATCGCTGGGGTTGCGTCGGGTATGAATGCCAATGTTCTTCAATCCCTCAAACTGGCACAAATCCACGATATGCACAAAGTCTTCGAAGCGGGTATCACGATCGCAGTCAATGCGCACGCGCTGGGCGGGATTGGCCGAAGCTGCCTCGCGAATCCGTTGGTGCAAAGCCTGTTGGTCCACCGGCTCGACGTGCGTATCGGTCCCCAGGAATGCGCGGCCTTCCTTGTTCACCCCGATGACCATGGTTTCCGGCGCCTGCTGCACGCCGACGGCAGCGGCGGACTCCGGCAGTTGCAGGGGCAGCTCGCGCTCGGTGTTCTTCAGAGTGGTGGCGACGAGGAAGAAAATGATGATGACCAACATGCAGTCAATCATCG
The DNA here is from genome assembly GCA_037139415.1 of Verrucomicrobiota bacterium. Lineage (NCBI taxonomy): Bacteria > Pseudomonadati > Verrucomicrobiota > Verrucomicrobiota bacterium. Next base: position 16,039 of record JBAXGN010000026.1, read on the forward strand.
GGATCAGCATGATTTCAAACGCTTCCTCCTCCTGCTTTTTAACGCGCATTCTTCCCCTCCTTTTCCTTGGTCATCAGCCATTCGGTGATCAGGTCCGTCATCTCTTCTTCCAGAATGGTGGCGAAGCCGTTGGTCTTGCTCTTGAAATAATGGTAGAGTGCCAGGAAGGGGATGGCGGTCGCCAGTCCCAAGCCGGTCGTCACCAGTGCTTCGGCAATGCCGGAGGCCAGCGCAGTGGGATCGCCCAGCGACCCGGCCAGCGCCACGGTTTCAAAGGTTTCAATCATGCCCAGGATCATCCCCAGCAATCCCAGCAACGGTTCCAGCGTGGCCACGACTCCCAGCGGATACGCCTTTTGATGATGCAAGGAAAGTTCCCGCGACACAAACTCGCCGGCCAAGGCGGAGACGTCCGCCGCTGAATTTTGCCGGTGCCGGACCACGAACGAGATGCCCCGCGCCAAGATGCTGGGTTCCTTTTCACCCAAGGCTTCCAGCTCGGCATATTTGCCCGCTTTCCACAGTTCGCGCGCGCGGTCTGATAGACCTTCCGGCACGATGTGTTTGCGCCGGCACCGGCTGAACCGCTCAAAGATGAAACCCGCGCCGAACATGGAAATCAGGATTTGAATGATGGCCGTGTTACCACCCTGCTTGAGCTTTTTGCCCCAGCCGCCCGCTGTGTACATTCCCGGGGCATTAGTGGTCGCCAGATTGCTGTTGGCTGCGGTGTTCGTGGCAACCGCAGTATTATTAGTGGGGTTGCCCAACAGGCTTGAGCGCATGCTGGATACAGTTGGCGTGGGGTTGACTGGATCAGCCGCGGCCAGCTTTCCCGTGCCAAGACAAAGGGCCAGTACTGTCAAGAGCGATAAATGCGTGTATTTCATGTGTTTGCGTGAAAGGATTAATAATGGCTGGCCGCCTGCAAGTCCATGCAAAACGCATTATAATTGCGACCACCGTTGGTGGCATGAGATCAGGGTCACTTGGCCGGCACCAATTGTTTTTCCTGCACCAGGTCGGCAATGGCTTTGCCCATTGCTGTATGTGCCGGAGGATTCATATGGGCACTGTCCATAAAGTCATTCGTCATCCCCGCTCGTATGAGAGCCTCCTTCATGGAGAGATGATAAACGCCATCACCGACCAGGGAATTAGCCAGTTGGTCCATGCCTTGGTCATCCAAATACGCAGTGCCATCCGGACGTTTGAGGCGCGTCGCCTGGCTCACCAATAGAATGGGAACATGCTTTTCACGGGCTAGGGCGACACTTTCACTGGTAAAGCGTTTTACCCGTTCATCCCATTGCTTGAGCTTCTCTGGATTGATGGAGGCCGCCACCTCGGCGTCCTTGTCGGAGGCAAGCCGCTGATTACGGATGGCCTGGGGTAACCAGCGCCAATACACCTTTTCTGTTTTCACCTCGTATAACCGGCGCACCACTTGAATCTTCATAAGCCAGTTTTTGGGATGCCACGTTTTAAATTCCTCGCTGCGTTTATATTCGCGCTCATCTTCGTACTCATTGGAGTTGCCAACGTGCAGGATCACCAGGCTGGGCTGATAATTCAGCGCCTGACGCAGCACGACCAATTTGCGATGCCCCCCGTAGCCCGGCAGCGCCATATTAGCCGATTCCGCTTGGAAGCCGCGCAGTCGCAGTTCTTTGGCAAGTTGACCACCGTAGCACGCCTCGGGGTTGCCGCCGCGCGCCACCGAATCTCCGATGACAAAGGCGCGAAATGTCTCAGTCGGGCGTTGAATGCTTAGTTTCTGATCAAAAAATCGGCGTCCGCCAGATTTGACAAGGTATAAAGTCCCGATTTTTTCCACGAATCCCGCCGTAGGGTGATACCCGTATTCAAAACGGCCTGACATCCGTTCCGCAAATAACACGCGGGTGATGAACTCACTGGTCAGCAACAGCGCCAGCGCTACCAGAAAGGATTTGGTGATCCAGGATTTCATGCGGGTTAAAACTTGAAGTAGAGGAATTCCACGTCGCTGGAAACCGAGGCCGACACCGCCATGAACAACAACGCATAGACGATACCGCGCACGCCCCAGTACCAATGCGCGACTTCGACCTCATCGCGCGACTTCCAAGTGGCAGCTTGCAATGCCAGGAGTGGCAGCACATGCAGCAACAACCAATAGAATGGTTTCAACGCCGGCAATACCCCGCTGGTGCTCCAGTGCGTGAGCGCCCGGCACCACGCCAGCAGGACGCCCATATCCTGGCAGCGGAATAACGCCCAACCCACCAAGGTAAAGAGAAACATCACGCTCATGCTCAGTGGCACCCGCCAGGTGGCACCTTCGCTGGAACTTTCCAGGCGTTGCAGGGGGGGGATCAAACGGTAGAGCGACAGCAACAGCGCGTGGTAGGCACCCCACAGCACGAACAGCCAGCTCGCGCCATGCCAGAGCCCGGCCAGCAACATGGTGATCCACAGGTTGCGCAGCGTCACCCATTCGCCCAGCCGGTTGCCCCCAAGTGGAATATAGACATAATCGCGAAACCACGACGACAGAGTGATATGCCACCGTTGCCAGAAGTCGGATGGTCCGCGAGCAAAATAGGGAAACCGGAAATTCATGTTTAAATGAAAACCGAGCAGGCGCGCCGAGCCGCGGGCAATATCCACGTACCCGGAGAAATCGCAGTAAATTTGGAAGGCAAACGCCACCACCCCCAGCAGCGCCCAGGGCGCGTTTAACGCGGTGTTGGGCGTAAAGACATAATTGGCCAGCAGGGCGCAATTATCCGCCACAAAAACTTTTTTGAACAACCCCACCAAAATCAGACGCAATCCGCGATGAAAGCTGGCGAGGTCGAACGCATTGGGTTTCACGAATTGCGGCACCAGGTCATTGGGACGTTCAATCGGGCCGGAGACGAGCTGCGGGAAAAAGGAAAGATAGGCGGCGAACGTAAAAAAATCCCGGACCGGCTCGGCCTTGCCCCGGTAGATATCCACAGAATACGCAATGGATTGAAACGTGTAGAAGGAAATCGCCACCGGCAGAATAATGTGCGGCAGCACCCAGCCGGGTTGCCATCCCAGCCAACCGCATAATTCCAAAACATTGGCGGCGAAAAAATTGAAGTATTTGAAGAAACCCAGCACCACCAGGTTGGTGAGAATACTGAGTACCAAAAAGGCCTTGCGCTGGTTGGTTTCCGGTTGCCGCCATAATACATGATACAGCAAGGTAAAGAGGAAGGGAAACACGGCGGATGCTCCCAATATCCACGCCGCGACGGCGCCTTGGTTGCCAACGGCCAGCGTGCAACCCGCCAGCCAGCCCACGGGGAGTGAGGCGGTGAGAAATACCCGCCAGTTGGGTAGCCGCTGGCGCACCATTGCCAGGCCGCAGAAGTAATCTATCGTGGTGGAAGTAAGCAGCAAGGCCAGAAACCGGACATCCCAGACGCCGTAAAAAAAGTAACTGGCGGCCAGTATCAGCAGTACCCGAGCCCGCCCCGGCAACTGCCAGTACAAACCAACCACCGCTGTTAAGAACAGCGCATATTGCCACGAGATAAACGACATAACGGCACAGCCCGGCGGTTACACCCGCCCAACGCATTCAAGGCGACCAGAATCGCGTAACGATTAACCGTGGCGAGCCCGGGCACAAGCATAATCAGTATTTTATCTGGCGAAAACAGGGAGTGTTAATGCATTTCCACGGCGCAGGTGCCCAGTCCTCCGCGATAATAATTGAACTGCACGTTGGGATGATCCGCCAGCACGGACATTGGCACGCAAGAGTCCACCAAACGTTTGGAGATCATGTATGCGGTGAGGCGTTGACCAAACGGGTTGTCATGGCTTCCGGCTTGCCAGATGCTTACTTTTTCAGCCTGCCAGGTTTCCAACGGTCCGACACTGATGGCCATGGTGGGTATCCTGGAGATGTTGCCGCCGCCGCTGGTGCGGGCGTTTTGGGCGATCGTGAGCGGGTGCAGGGTAACCACCCGGGTGGCCAGTTTGCGAAATTCCTCGGGCGAAGGCGGGGCGTCTTTGTATTTACCTTTGCGCGGAAACGGATCGTTGAACGCCCAGTGTTTCACATCCCCCTGGCCACCTTGCATCACCGCGCAACGCACCCCTGCCGCCCAGCTTTGACAGTAGGGCGCAGTATCCGCCTTGGGAAAGTGAAGATGCGCATCGGGCGGGCGCAGCTTCTTATCCATCTGGTTAAAGCACAGGTCGCGGTCGCATTTCTCAAAGGACAGCGGATGGGTGACCGGCACCTCGCGTCCCGTGGCTGGGTCAAACCACTCGTCCATGCCCCAGAAATGGCCGGATCGGATATTCAAACCCAAAGCATTGACAAGACGGGCGACCAACGGCAGTTGTTCGGTCGGGCCGATGGGACCGCAAATACCGATTGGATTATCGTCCGAACTCCGCCGCCACGCTTCAATGTATTCGAGTGCCTCCGCTAGGTAAAAATCTTCAAGGGTGTCGTATAATACGACCTTGAAGCCGGGGCGGGAAAGCCGTTCCAGATCACGCGGCGTCAGGCGGGCGGCGGCGTCAATGAGTTCCGAATCGAGGGTGGTGTAATCCCACCAATCGGGGGCGATGGCACTTAATTTTCGTGGCATAAGATATGCATGGCAGATTTAGGATCCTGCGGCAATAAGTCAATGCGTTTTTCGTATAAAGCGCCAATTTGGCCGCGTTTTGGCTTTTGTGTTCGGGGTTGAGGGCGTATGCTTCCACGTTGTGTTGACGGAACGACCATGGAAAGTGGAGACGGTCCCGGCGTTGCTCGCCGGGCTGTTCGGCTGTATTTTTTTTGGCTCACTGCTCATGCAATGGCTGGTCCCGGGTGGCATGAGCAACGCCAGTGAGAGCCAGCGGTTCCTGGGGTTTGTGGTCAGCACGGTCTTCTTTCAAGGATCGGGGCTGTTGCTCATTGTAGGGTTTCTCTATCTCAACCAATGTTCCGCAGTCGAGGCATTTGGCATGAAGAATGGCAGCCTGCTGCGCTGTGCCGGTCTGGCGTTGGCGGCGTTCATCGTCGTGCTGCCATTGGCTTGGGGGCTGGGGCAGGTTTCCAGCAGGCTCATTGAGGCGTTATCGGGTAAACCCCAGCTCCAAATGGGGGTGCAGATCATGCAGACCCGCCAGGCACCCATGGAGGTGGCCTTCATGTGTCTTTCCACCATGGTGCTCGCGCCGCTGGTGGAGGAAATCTTTTTCCGCGGCATCTTGTACCACGCCGTCAAGCGCATGGGCTATCCCAGGATGGCGATCTGGAGCACGACGCTGCTCTTTGCGGCCATTCACGGAAACCTGATGACGCTGCCTCCGCTTTTCATGCTGGCGATGGTATTGACGTGGCTGTACGAGGTAACGGATAATCTTTTGGCACCGGTGCTGTTGCACTCCCTGTTCAATGCCGCGAATCTGGCCACGCTGTTATACATGGCGGAGTTAAAGCAGCTCTTACACCGGTATTTTCCGACCATGACATGAATGAATTTGAACTCATTGCGCAGTTGACGCGTTCACTGCCCGCCACTGCTTCCGTGGTGACCGGGCCGGGGGATGATTGTGCCGTGGTGGACCTGGGGTTGCCCGATGCCTGGCTGTTGCTCAAGACCGACGCGGTGGTGGAGGGGATTCATTTTACTCCCGCTACCCCGGCGCGGAAGGTGGGGTATAAAGCGTTGGCGCGTTGTCTCAGCGATGTGGCGGCCATGGGCGGTGTGCCGAAACACGCGGTCATCACTCTCGCGCTGCCGACAACGTATGATTCGGCTTATCTCGGTGAGCTTTACGCGGGCATGTCGGCATTGGCGGAAAAGTACCAAGTCGCCATTGTTGGCGGCGAGACCACGACCAATCCGGAACGGCTGTTGGTATCGGTGGCGCTGCTCGGCACGGTGGAAAAGGGCGGGGCATTGTTACGTTCTACCGCCAAGCCGGGCGATGCCATCATGGTGACGGGCGAACTGGGCGGTTCACTGGCGGGAAAGCATTTGGAATTTGAGCCGCGCCTGGCGGAGGCGCGCTGGCTAAAGGAGCACTTTTCCATTCACGCCATGATTGATCTCAGCGACGGATTGGCGGGAGATTTGCGGCACATTCTTAACGGCAGCCAGGTGGGGGCAGAACTGCTGGCCCCGGCTATTCCGATCAGCCGGGCCGCAAAATTGCAAACCCGGCAGCACCCGGGCGCCAAAACTGCGCTGAGTGCGGCATTGTCGGATGGGGAGGATTTTGAATTGCTGTTCACCCTGCCATCCAAACATGCGGTGCCGCTCTGTGACGCCTGGAAGGTGGCTTTTCCGGGATTGAAGCTGAGTTGCATCGGAAAAATCACCACCGGGCCCGGTTTAAAAATTCGGAACCATCGCGGAGTGATGGAATTACAAGCTCATGGATACACTCATTTCGCATAGTGTCGCCGACACCGTCGCTCTGGGTGAACGTTGGGGGCAGGCTATCGCCTCACCGATATTGATCGGTTTGAGCGGTGACTTGGGGGCGGGGAAGACGCAGTTGGTGCGCGGCCTGGCGCGTGGGCTTGGTTCGCCAGCCCGGGTCCACTCGCCCACGTTTGCGTTAATCAATGAATATACTGGTGGGCGGTTGCCGATGCATCACCTGGACCTGTATCGCCTGAATTCCCGTGAGGACGTCATCGGGGCCGGGCTCGAGACGTATTTGACCCGGCCCACCGGGCTGGTGGTGGTGGAGTGGATCGAAAAATGGTGGGCCGACTCGGCGTGGACCGCGCGTTTTAATTTGCGCCGGGTGCGTCTCGAGGTTTTGGAAGAAGGGGTGCGGAAGATTTGTTATGAAGATATTGGCGCTTGAACTTTCCTCGGACGTGCGCAGCGTGGCGGTGTTGGATGCCAACACTGGGGCGGCGGCGTCAGCCCGTGAAACGGGCGGTAAATCCGCGCACACGCTTGGACTCGTGGAGCAGGTGCTGCGGGAGGCAGGGTTCGAGCGCGAGGCGGTGGAGTGCGTGGCCATTGGAATTGGCCCGGGCAGTTATACCGGCATCCGCTTGGGTATCTCGTTCGCGCAGGGCTGGAGTATTGCCCTGCCCGTCAAAATCCTCGGCATCAGCAGCGTGGAGTGCATGGTCCTCATGGCCGCTCAGAAGGGTAGGGAAGGGCTGGTGGATTTCGCGGTGGACGCCCAGCGGGGTGAGTTTTATCTGGCCAGTTACGCCTTATTAAAAGGGGAATATCGCGAGGTGGAACCGTTGCATCTGGCGAGTCTGGAGGAATTAAAACAGCGTCATGCGGCGGGGCGGTTGGTGCTGGGGCCGGAAGTGGCGGATATCATTCCTGGTACCCAGGCGGTTTATCCCAACGCGGTGACGTTGGCCCAATTGGCGGCGGGGCGCACCGACTTTATTACCGGAGAGGAGTTGAAACCCATTTATTTACGGCAGACGGACTTTGTGAAAGCGCCGCCGTTGCGCGTGATTGGGTAAAATAGTATGGATGCGATTTATCGGAGTTGGGCGGAAGTGGATTTAAACGCGTTACGTGGTAACCTGGCGTGGCTGCGACATCGAGTGGGTACGGGCGTCAAGATCATCACCGTCGTGAAGGCGGATGCCTATGGGCATGGGTTACGCCAGATCGCCGCGCTGCTGATGCAAAGCGGCACGGATGTCTTTGGGGTCGCCAACCTGGTTGAGGCTCGGCATGTGCGCGAGGTGGGGGCTGGCTGGCCCATTTTAATGCTTGGTTCCTGTCTGCCTCAAGAGACGGAACTGGCCGTCAAGGATGGCGTCATGCCCACCATTTCGTCCCTCGAGGAAGCCCACCGGTTTGCGCTGGCCGCCCGCAAATTAAAACGCACGGTGGAGGTTCACCTGAAGGTGGATACCGGCATGGGCCGTTTGGGAATTGCGCCTGGCAATGCGTTGGAACTGGCCACCCGCATTACCCGCATGGCCGGCCTGCGATTGGTCGGGCTCATGACGCACTTTTGCGCCGCCGAGGATGATCTGGAATTTTCCGAGCGTCAGCGCGATGTGTTTGGCGACGTGTTGCGCACGCTGGAAACGGCGGGCATTACCATTCCCTGGATACATGCTGCCAACAGTGGCGCGTTGTTGCATGAGCCGGAAACCATATTTACAGTGGTGCGGCCCGGGTTGTTGGTGTATGGCATTTTGCCGCCAGGGAACCGCCGGGTTTCTTCGGTCTTGCAAAAGCATCTTAGTCCCGCTTTGGCTTGGAAGTCGCGCGTGAGCCTGGTCAAAACCGTGTTGCCGGGCGCTACGATCAGTTACGGACACACCTTTACCGCTCCCAAGAAAATGCGGGTTGCCACGGTATCCGCCGGCTATGGCGATGGTTATATGCGGGCGGGCAGCAACCGTGCGGAAGTGTTGGTCGGCGGCAAACGATGCCGGGTGTTGGGCCGGGTGACGATGGATCAAATGGTGGTGGATGCCAGTCATCTGCCGAAAATTGCCAGTGGCGATGAAGTGGTGTTGATCGGTCAGCAAGGCCGCGAAGTCATCACCGCCACGGAGCTGGCGCATTGGACTGGCAGCATCCCTTGGGAGGTGCTAACCAATATCAGCTATCGCGTGCCCCGCATTTACAGGGGCGGCTACGCGGCGTGAATCGGGTTTAGGCCCCGAGTATTTGCCGGGCCTCTTTGCGGCGCTTCATGACCCACCAGGCGACTGCGGCAACCAGCCCGAGCACGATCACAATGTCGGCCTGGTGCGAATACTTTTGCACCACTTTCCAGTTGTCACGCAACCGCATCCCGCACCACAACAGAAAACTGTTCCAAATGGTGGCGCCAATCACGGATACCAGCATGAACGGCACAATCGGCATCTTGCCCATGCCGGCAGGGATGGAGATGAAATGTCGCACGACGGGAATAAAGCGGCTGAGAAAAATCGTCCAAGTCCCCTGGCGTTTGTGGAAAAATTGTTCGGTCCATTCCAAGTCATGCTGGTTGAGCAGCAGGTATTTACCCACTTTCAAGACGACCGGTTTCCCGCCATAATACCCCATGAGATAGGACAACAGGGACCCAACGAGCGAGCCTGCGCTGGTGACGGCAATGGCGATCCAGAGCACCCATTTTCCATCCGCCACTTGGAACCCCACAAAGGGCATCACTGCTTCGCTCGGCACGGGCGCGATCATGCTTTCCAACCCCATCAGGAAGCCGGCCCCGGCGTAACCGGTGGTGTCCAATATTTTAACCGCCGTTTCAGATATAATTTGCGTTAACATGGCCGCATACATTGGTCTGAATCCCTGACTCGACGCAATGTTTTTTTGAGGCAATTTGTTTACCGCTTACCGTGGCACAAGACGCAAATAACACTGGCGATTTGTTGCTCCGCAATGCTCCACTCGAACAAGGCCGCGCGCCAAACCGTCAGTCAAGCGTCACATACAATTCGGTTTGTCCCCAATCTTCATCGGGGTAGAAGCCAAGGTTCGGGTCATATGGCTCTCCCGTGTAAAGGTAGTTATTGGCGGTGCTGCCACTGCTGGCAGGCAGGGGGCCAAGGTATGCTCTGACCAGAACAACCATGTTCAATGATAGCTAAAAAGAAGTTCCCATCGCTATGTTATGTATGGCACGCACTTGATTAAACAACCATTTCCAAAATCTGCTTAAGTACTAACAAAATCATCGTGAGCACAAGGCAAATCCAAGGCAATCCGGCCTTCCGGTTTACCAACCCCGCCGTCAACACGAAATTTTTCCATTTTTTGTAGAAGCATGACGCAAAAAGATTCCATGTAAACGCCGATGGATACATGAGTACGATGAAATTTGCTGCGTTGTGCGGTGACATTTTACCTAACTCACAGCCCTCTTCTCCAGTGCCGAACGACTTGAGATTTTCTAAAACAATGTCAAGCCCTCGCTTTTGCATTTCCTCCAACCCTGCCCACATTACCATTATGAGTTGAATTTCGTGATGGTGGCAACCACCCGCTTAATTGGTTCTTCCAGGCGTTCGCTACGGCGCTCCGTTAGTTTTTCCAACACATTAACTGTATGGTGTTTGGCGAGCAGATTTTTCACCTCAACCATGCATTGCTCTGGATAATGCCATAGATTTAACGAAACCAGCACAGTGTAGGCGTCTTCGTCATTTAATGAATCCGCATGGGCTTCGAGAAATTCTACGATTGTTTCCAAACAGCAGGTCTCAATTAAATTCCCAAGGCTTCCGATAAGCGACATTCGGGCTTCGTGGCAAACCCGATTGCCAAGCACTTCTGCACACATGCTCCGCACGATTTCGTTTTTTTCATGAGGTGAAATCTGAAGATTCATTAACTCTTTTGAAAGGATCAATTGGTGCGTCGCATCGTGCCGTCCAGGGAACAAAGTTCTTTCTAACAAAAGAGCCAGCTCAAGCGTGGCGTCGATTTGCGATTCTTCCGTGCCAGTATAGAGCTTGTCCAACTGTTTTGATAGGGTTTTGGCCATATGGTTTTCTCTCCTTCAAAAAACACAGAGCGTTCCATTTGGCATTGGCCCTTCCCAACCGGGCTTTAACTGAGGTCCTTTCCATCCACATGGAAAATGCCCATTCCGATACCAGGGAAGAACCTGCTCAAGGAAAAAAACAGGCGAATACACATCACTGAATTCGATTTCTTGGCAAGAAACAGTTAAGTCCCATGACACGCACTCTTGAAAACGCTTTCCAAGACCATGCCTTTTTGTCAGGTCCTTAAACAAATTGTCGCAGATGGCATCGATCTCCTTGTTTATTTCAATTGTGATGATATTCCATTCAACGAAACGGTCATAATTTAACGTGTTCACCTCGTAATTTAAGCGGTTTCGAACCTGCAACTCAACCGATTCCCATTTTGTGTCAGCACAAGCCTCCATCGCATGTTTCCACGTTGGAACTTGGAACACGGCGCCTATGATGGGTTCACCGACATGGCGAAACCACGGAAATGTCCGAAGTTGATCGAGTAATAATCGGGTTCTTGGACTCATATCTTTACCTCGGTAATGGCATGCGCTGGGGAATCTGAGGTGCCAAGCCTTTGGCTGCTGTACGTTGCAGCAATTCAACAACTTGTTCAACTGGATAGACTGGCATAATAATGTGTTTATTGCGGGCCAATAACTTCAACTCCGTCGATTGTATCTCCACTTGATAAACCAAGCTTTTCTATCTCTGCTTGGAGGTGTCTTCCGACACTAGTGTTCACTGTGCCATCGAGCAAAACGAGATCATCAAAAAATTATGAGTCGTCCAACCAAATTCTCCCCATCAAAATGCTCGGTTAGTTCAACACCATCCCAGCCGCAGGGAAAGTGACCGCTCTGATACCAAGGCCACACATTATCCAAAAAATACAGCGGCTTCACCACATCATCGTATTCCGACTCACAACAAATATGCAGTAAATTCCATCGTAAATCGTCGGTAATTGCCACTCCTAAATCATTCTTTTCAACGTACTCTTGTATTGGCCCAGCAAGCACGCCCTCCAAAGCTTTGTTTATTTGCCCAACGTTATGGTTCCACTCGGTAAAACGCTCGTAATTTGCGCGATTCACCTGTTCCACAAGTACATTTTTCATCTGAAGCTGAAACGATTCCCATTTTCTTGAGCGCAATCCATCCAGGGCTTCCCGCCACGAGAAAACTTGCTTAACTGAAGCATTGGTGGGCATTCCAACACGTTGGAACCATGGTGCGTTATTAAAGGAATCTATTAGCTCTGTTGTTTTTTTTCGCATAAGAGTCTAGCAGCCTGTTGAAATAATGATCTTTTTGAAAGAAGGCGAAATCCGGCCGAGGGTTCCGGTTGTCCCATTCGTTACCCAGCGCGCTAATCTGAACCGTGTGCGCTCGTATAATGAGCTTTGTCGCTCGGGCGGGTTTGTCTTGCCCATACGCAACAGGCCACCCACGACGACCAACATGGTTCGCCCAACGAGAACCAGGGCTTTCCCCATCGCCGCCCACTGTTTTGGCGTGCCGACTCCGAAGAGTTTCCGCATCAACTGCGATAGGTTGTAGATGGCGGCCGACACTTTGAATCGCTTGTTCAAGTTTGCCAAAATGTAATAAGCTTTGTGCATAAGGCGTGCAGGGTAATCTTAAAAGGCAAAACTTGGTTGAAATATCATAGAAACTCAGAATTCATAATTGTTGTTGTTGACCAGGCAATAACGCGGCAAAACCGTCAATCAAGCATCACATACAATTCGGTTTGCCCCCAGTCCTCATCGGGGTCAAATCCGGATTCCAGTGCCAAGGCCCCAGCCCACGCAAAGACACGTTTGCGTTCTGCACCGCGCGGTGGCAGTTCCACCACCAAATGCTTGGTGATTTCGTTGTCTTGCTCAACAGGATAGTCATTACCTCTGGTCCACGCGATTTCAAAGGTGAATCGGTCTTCCTTTGGAGAGATCATGAGCATGATATGATAGTGGATATCACCCGTTGCGTTTAATACCCATAGCGGAATGCCCGGTGGTATCGTCTTATCCTTACAAAGCGAAGATTCAGGAAACACTTCTGCCATTGTTGTACTGGCAATCTTGTTGAGTTTTTTTGTCAGTATGGATTTCATTCACAAGTTGAAATAGAACTTCAGAATTCATTCTGATGGATGGTTACAAATAAGGGCGTTCAAATCTATGACCAATAGCTTCAGCACAATTCCTGGGCCACCCATTTGTTTAGCCATGCACTTACTCAATAATAATGAATAGTCTTCAACCGGAGAGGCTGTATCATCCAAAACGACAGGTTCGTTTATGGAACTAGCCAAGCAATGCCATAACACTCCGGTTCCCAAATACAAGAGATTAAAAACCGCATCAATTTCCGGCATGGGATTTTGGCGACCAGTCTTATTGAGCCACTTTATAGCCTCACATGCACACCTGATGGCTGCTTTGCATTCATCGGCGACTGGTCCGAACGCAGCCGTACCAATTGCTTGGGCTTCGGAAATTTGATTCATATAATCTTCCACGAGCTTGAATGGTTTTGTGCCTATGAACAAATGTGAAAATGGGGGCTCAAGTGCGCCGGGTTTGCGCCATCCGTGATTCAGCAGCGTATGACAACGCTGCAAAATTATTAAAACTTGTGTTGTCTGTAAAGGATGAGTGCTCATTGGAATATTTCACAAGCCCATGCTTTTTGCAGATTCACTCAAAATATGGAATCCCACATTCTACGAGCTTGCGCGTGGAGTCGTGAATTTGTTCTGTGATGCTTTGACTTCCTATATTGGGTTGTCGTTTTCTTCAGGATACAGGGGAAGCGCAGGGTCAATTTCACATGCTTTTAAATACTTTTTTCGAGAAACCTTTTTTGCCTTGATCCAATAACTGTCGGGGGCAGGCTTGCCATCTTCATACCAGGTTTTTTGACGTCCATGAGGAAGGCCTTTTGCAAGCGTTACCTCCGCACAAAGAACACCGTTATCATACCATTTTTTCGCAAGTCCCGACCCGCAGTTTAAAGTGTATTCTCCTAAAAATCTTCCATCCATTGCCCAAAACTTGGCCGTTCCATTTTGAAATCCATCCTCATATGGAATCTCGCTTGCCAATTGCCCGTTGGGATAATATTCCCTGTTCATGCCATGCGCTCGTCCATTTCGACGTTGAATTTCAATCCGAAGACTTCCATTTGAATGGAACAATCGTAGTACTTCAGAATTCATAATTGTTTTCAAGGTTATTGATTTTAAAAACCACCCATAATACCTAAAAGTCCGGCAATTCCCATATAGCTTTCTAATCTTCCAGTGTCTGCGACACCACGGGCTGTTATCAGACCTGGAATTCTTGCCATTGCTCCGGTGAGCGTCCGTCCCACTAGCCCCCGGCGAATATACTCCCGAGCTAATGCAAAACTTGTAATACCGGCGAGATCGTCAAGATTATCAACCATATCCGTATAAAAGATTACCCCAGCGACATTAAAATAAGCAATAGGATCGAGTCCAACGTTGGACCCACGTACTCCATCCGGCCAAGTTCCTCTCGAATAACCCAGACCTAAGGCAGTGAATGTTAAATCATACGCTGCAATTTGTGTCATTCCCTTGGCAACACCACTTAATGATAGTGGTTTAATTTCCTGATAAGTATGCTTGATTCCATCAAATATATCAGGCTTCAAACCAGTGCCGAGCACACCAGTTGTTGGACCGACAATCGCCCCAGGATTTTCCGCTTGATATTCAGACTCAATGATGCGATGCGCCGCAATGCCAAAATCGCGAGAATATTTAAATATACCGAACAATCCACTTGGGTCAATCATGTTGACTGGATTTCCTCGGGTATAATTATATTTATGAAGTGAAAGTGGTTCTTCAAACGAACCCCAATAAATATCCCTTGTCCAAAACCTTCCCATCCCCGGATTCAGGTAGCGTGCTCGGAGATAATAGAAACCAAGATTCGGGTCATACTGCTCGCCGGTGTAAAGGTAGTTATTGGCGGTGCTGCCACTGCTGGCAAGCAGGGTGCCAAAGGCGTCAAAGGCGTAGGTATCGGAAATGATGCCGTTGGCACCGGCTAAGTAGCGGGTATTTCCGTTGCCATCATAGCCGTAGAAGCTAACGGTTCCGCTTCCAATTTGCCGCTGGGCAATGAGGTCCAACCCGTAACTGTACACCTTGGCTAAGTTCGTTGCGCCGCCGGAGACAATCAATTCTTCCAGCACTTGGGCATAACCGGACGGATTGCGGTCATCCACCAGGAACAGCACGGTAACGCCGTTGGTGGTCAGGGATACCCGGTTCCCGTTGCCATCATAGACATAGGTAATAGGACGTATTTGCTGCGCGAAGCTGCCTAAAGTACTATCTGAACTGAATAGCAACGCCGCAACTAAGGCTATAAATAAGGCCATGGATGTTTATTTGATGTACTGAACCCGCTTGAGTTCTCCGCCCATGCATTTCACGATCGGCTCAATGGCCTTCTTAAATAATTTCACGGGCGGATCCTCATCGGCGTATTGTTCGTAACCGAGTAAAATGGCATATCCAGCCTTCTGCTTTGAGAGCATCGCGAAGTTGCCCTGCGTCCTCGGCGAGGTGGCCCCGGAAGTTAAATTCCAAGACAAGTACTTCCTTATCACGCTGTATCGGGCAATCCGGCTTCCCAATGAATCGATTATGGATGCAATGGCCGTAAGTTGAATAGCGTCTGTGTTGAACACCGGACGCAAATAACTAGCACGTTCCAAGGCAAATGTCGTCTTCCCTACACCGCCATTCCAACTCCAACAGTTATTTGGGAATTCAGTGAAAGCATAATACTCACTGGCATAAACAGATTTTATAGATTCCGTTGTACCCAAAAATTCAAACGAGCCGATACCATTCCGAAGGCCAAGCTGCTGACTAAGAACTTGGACGAAGGGGATCACCAAGACGGAGGGAACAGAAACTGTGTAGGCATGTTCACGGTAATCACCGGTCATTGTCGTTGATGTTGTTACTTTCGCAACCGGTCCAACAACTCTCACCGCCATCTCTGAAATCAAAGCCACCATCATCGCATCCGGCTTCTGGGCACCTACCTGAACGGGTTCCTGATTACGTTCAGCATAAGTCACGCCAAAAGAGCCGCTCGGATTCCCATGCCAATCGTAACCCGGCATTTGCTCGTCTGGAATCACCGTCAATGACTGCAGCCCAAAAAGTATTCTTGCCGATTGAATTAACCGAAAATCCTTCCTGGAAAAACACGAGTCATCCGCGATTTTACCCCAACCATACAAGGCGAAACGTGGGGAAGGAAGTTTGGCTGCCACTGCCTCCATGCTTTCAAAATCTAAAAAATGTGCTTCCACACATAAACGATCAGCACCTCCAGAAAGCAGGCTCAACAACTCCAACAGCCTGGTTGTTCCCGCAGCGCTGGTAGATAAATCCCATCCGGTAATTTCAAAAATATTCATAAGCCTTGACTCAAAAACTGCTGCAAAGCCTGGTCTCCAAATAAGACCTGGTTGTAGTACGTTCGCATAATACCATTGAGTGCGGCCCCTGCTTCTTCAAGTCCTGGGGGGATTCGAGTTGTAAAGGAAATCACCCGCTCTCCAATCGTAGCGCCATTAGCCGCTTGGTTTGCCTGAGCGAATTTCGAGGCCTGATTGACAAGCTGATCGATATACCCTTGCCATCCAGATGTGCCCCAAAGATTCCATGGAACCCCCTTACTTTCAATTAAAGTGTTTACGTCACGCCCGGGCAAACGCACTACAAGATCAAGCCGAGCTTTTCCTATTAATTGAACGCCTCCTTGGATAGCACGTTGCACCTGGTCCTCATACGCGACAATATCGCCGCCGTTAGCAACGACGGTTTGCGCCAGGTTTACCACCCGTTGGGCACCGGCAAGGGTATTTTTTGCCCACTTTGCGCCCGCTGCTATTGCCGGTGCTAATCGGGCGGCCAGAACTCCATACTGCATGGTTACCGTCTGAATCGAAATAATATTGAACTCATGCCCAGACGGGTCAACTCCATTAATAGGGTTTGCTTGGCAATATAGATATTTATGCAGGCTTAGGGGGCTCTTTTGGAACCCTTCGAAAACATCCCTTGTACAAAACCTCCCCATTCCCGCATTCAAATACCGCGCCCGCAGATAATACAGCCCAAGAGTTGGGTCATACTGTTCACCTGCATAAAGATAATTGTTCGTGGTCGAGCCACTGGATGTGATTACTGTGCCAAAAGCGTCAAACCCATAGGTGTCGGTGATGACGCCATTGGCTCCAGCAAGGTATCGCGTATTCCCATTGCCATCAGAACCAAAAAAGCTCTGGGTGCCCGTCAAAAGGTTGCGCTGCGAGATCAAGTCAAGGCCATAACTGTACACCATTGCCAAATTTGTGACGCCACCGCTACTGGTCAACTCTTCGAGAACTTGCGCGTAACCAGTCGGATTTCGATCATCCACAAGGTAAAGCGTGGTTGTGCCACCCGTGGTTTTACTTACGCGGGTGCCATCGGCATTATAGGTGTAGCTGGCACTGACGCCACCCACGGTGGCATTGGTAAGCCTGCCTTCGACATCGTACTGGTACACATTCCCACCGTTGGTGCGGGTGTTACCGTTGTTGTCATAGACATCGCTGGCCAACCAGTCGTTGGTAACATAAGCCAAGGTTTGGTTGGTCAGACCGCTGAGCGTCGAGGTTCGATTGGTGCGGTTACCGACGGCATCGTATTGGTACGCCACTGCGCCAATAGGAGCCGTGCCGGTAATGGTCTCATTGGTGAGGCGGTAGAGCGCGTCATATTGCCAGGCCGAAGTGCGGCTCACGCCGTTCACCAGTTCGATCAAGTTGGTGCGATTGCTCGCCGTGCCCAACTGGTAGGCGAAGCTGGCCAAAGTTCCGCTGGCGCTTTTGGCCGTCAGATTGGTCAGCCGGTTCAGGGAACTATAACTATAGGTGTTGGTGACGGCATTTGGATAACGCAGGCTTTGCAGGTTGCCCACGGCGTCGAATCCATAGCCGCTGGTTCCGGCCACACTGTCCGCTACGATGGTTAGCCGATTCAGGGCGTCGTACTGATAGGTGAGCGACACGCCATTGGCCGTCATCGAGGCCGACGTCGTGAGGCGTCCAAATTCATCAAAGGCATAGACCAAAGTTCCCACCGGACCGCTGTTGGTGGTCAGCCGGTCACGGCAGTCATATAGGTAACTGTAATTGCCACTGGCATCAGCCATGGTAGCGCGCTGGCCAGTGCTGGAATAGGTAAAGCGGACGAAATAACTGCCCGAGGTTTTATTGGTCAGGCGGTTGAGCGCATCATACTGGTTGGTGAGGATAACGCCGTTAAAGTTGGTATAGCGGATTTGGTTGCCTCCGGCATCGAATGCAAAGCCCTCCGTCTGGCCACCCGGCTGCACCGTGCGGATTTTCCGGCCCAGGGCATCGAACTCAAACCGGGTCATCCGCCCGAGGGCGTCCACTTGGTTGGTTTGATTCCCCGCCTCATCGTACGCATAGGTGGCCCATTGGCTCACGCTGGCCCCGAAACCATTGGTGACGGCCACGAGCCGCCCCACCTTGTCAAAACCGAACCGAGCCACCACATCCGCCTGATTGGTCACCGTCACGCGCCGGTTCAAGCCATCGTACCCGAACCGCTCGCTGGTGGTATCCGGGTAGGTCACCTTGGTTTGGCGATTCAACCGGTCGAACGTATAGGTTACCGCCCGGCCCAAGGCATCCACCGTATTGGTTTGGTTGCCGTTGGCATCGAATGCAAACAGATTGGTCTGCCCCAAGGCGTTTACCAAGCCAACCCGCCGCCCGGCCGCGTCATACAGGAAGGTGGTCGCCTGGGTATTGCGCGGAGCCGGACTCATGCTGGAGGGCAGCGGCTGGGACCATTGCACCGTCGTTGCCAACCGGCCCGCCTGATCATAACGATTTTCCGTGTAGGCGTCGTCGGGAAAGCTGGTTTTGGTCAGTCGCCCGGCCTTGTCGTACGCATAGGAAACAGTACGTCCCGCCCGATCGGTGCTGCGGGTGCGCCTCCCCTCGTTGTCGTACCCCACCGATTCACTGGCTTGTTGGGCCGTCCCCAAGGCAAAGACCGTGTTGGTTAGCAACCCCCGTGCGTCATAATCAAAACGGGTCACCAACGCCAGCTTATTGGTGGTATAGGCCACTTTCCCGGCGGCATCATAAACGGTGGCACTGCGGTACCCGTCCGGTTCAATTACCGCAATAATGCGGTTGGCGGCATCAAAAACATTGGTGGTCCACAGGGCCTGTTTGCTACCGCTGGGCAGCGTGCGCTCGCGTCGTTCAATGATACGGTTGCCGTTGTTATCACGAATGTAGGTGCTTCGATTGCCCAAAGAGTCGGTAACGTTGGTCAAGTAACCCGAGGAGTTGTAACCATTGGTGGTCCAGGCCGCCTCGGTCAAGCCGAAGGCGTTGGTTTCCGTCAAGCGATTGCCTTTGCTGTCATATTTATAGCGGCTGACGATTTTCAGCGCATTCGTCACGGCGGTAAGGTTGCCTTTGATGTCATACGCGTTCGTGGTTCCGTACCCCAGGTTGTCCAGCACCACCAACGGTTGGCCGTAGCTATTATACGTGGCACTGGCCGACGCCCCGATCTCATTGGTCACCCCGATCAAATCATCGTTATCGCTATAGGCAAAGAGGCTGGTGGCCCCCAGCGCATTGATTTGGGCGAGTTTGCGCCCCATAGAGTCGTATTGGTACGAGGTTACCGCCCCCGCGCCATCCTGCACCCGCGAAACCAAACCCGCATCCGTGTAATCCTGATAGGTGGTGCGCTGGTTCTTATCGGTCACCACCTGCCGCCGCCCGTTCTGCTCATAGCTGTAGCTGGTGTAGTTGCCCAAAGCATCGTATTGCCGCTGCAAACGCCCGCTGCTGTCATAGGTATTGCTGATAACCGTAATGCCCCGGCCATCAATCACCTGGGTAATGGAATATGGGAACCGGGTATCATCGTACGCATAGCCGGTATTGACATAGGTGCCGGAACCGGCGCGATTGACCAGCCGAGCCACGTTGGTCAGGTTCCCGTTGCCAGCGTAGCTGTATTTCAAGGCAGGTGCGCCGTTGCTGGAAATCGCAATGGGATCATAGATTTCAGCGATGAACCCATTGGAGCGGGTAAGCATGACGGTTTGACCGCTGCTATGGGCGATGCTATCGGGCGCATAGGTCAGGCTGTTGTTGTTACGGTCAGTTTTCTGGTACAGCGTGCCATCGGTATTGAACTTGTACTTGAGGCCATCCGTGGCGGTGAACGTGAATTCAGACAAGTCCGGCTCGTACAGCGTATCTGGCCAGCCATCCACGAATACTTTGGGGGTTATCACGCCCGCCCATCCATCCAAGTCATCATCCATGCCTAGGTCAGCCACTGTCGGCACCGACAACTGGCCGAGCCCGTTGGCGGATAGGAACTCCAGCCGGATAGTGTGAAAATTGTAACCACTCGGACTTTGGGAAGCCGTTTTGCACTCGTTACTGCTGCTGGTGAAAATAAAGCGCGGTTTGAAATAGTATTGCTCGCTTTGGCTCATGGACACGACCACCCAGTGGTCCGACCCTTCCACCATGCAATAGTTGATACCGCTTCTGGTGCCGGTCCAGCCACTGGACAAATCCAAACGTTTTTCAATTCGGGCGGTGTCATAATCCAGTCGCCCATTCCTACCAAAACTATTAGTACTTTCAAAACGCGGGTCGTGGCTGCGATTGATGATGATAGGCAAGCCGGGAGCCGGAATTTGCAGGTCGGTAGTCGCAAGGGTGAACTGGCCAATGTTGGTGGGGAAATTCACCGTCACTGCCAGCGTCGTTGAAGATAGGCTGGCATACGTCGGGTCACTGCAAAAGGCCAGTGCGGACAGGGAATGATTGCCCGCCGGGACGTTCTTCCATTCCAGCGAATACATACTGTTATTGTTCGTCGCGGTCCCAATCAGCGTGCTGCCCGCGTAAAACAAAACTTGGGTGATACCGCCGCTGCCGGTGGTGGCGGTGGCTTGCAGCAGGATATTCGTGGGCACGGTGAAGGTGGCCGCGTAGGTCGGCTGATTCCAATAAACTGAAATGGTGGGATTCCGCGCAATGGTCACAGTGCCGGTGGAGGTCCAGTAGCCGTCATAGGATTCCAGTTGTACCGTGTAGATCCCGTCATCGGACATCGTGGCGGCGGGGTTGGTGGCATTGACGTTGTCGAAGGTGACGGTGCCCGGCCCGGTGACCTGCCGCCAATAGTTGCTCAACGTGGCATTCATCAAGCCGTCATCGGCGGCCACCCCTTGCAGGGTCACGGTGTCCCCGCCATTGGTGACTTGCTGCGGCCCGCCATAGACTGCTGGCGGCGTGTTGACAAAGAAATTGCCGGTGGCTACCTCGCTATCCAGCAGACCATCCCGGATTCCCCGTGCCTTCAACACCGTGCGGCGGGCAATGGCAATCTTGCCACCGGGAGACAGATAGGTGCTGGCGGTGGTGGGAGTGGATTCATCGGTGGTATAATAGATATAGGCGTAATCGGTGGGACAGGTAACCGTCACCATGGCGTTGCTGTTATTGGTCACCCCGGCGGGCGAGAACACCGGCATGGCCACTTGGGGTGGCGGATTGGAATTCGCCACATAATTGGAGGACACCCGGAAGAAACCCCAATTGGTGTCCGGCAACACCAATTCAAAATCCACCTGGTTCAAAGCGCCGGTGACCAGCAAGGGCCAGTTGGTAGTGGCCAGCGCATTGGTAAAGTAAATATCGTACCGGATGTTGGTGGCCGGCCCGATGACCGACAGCTTGACCGTGTTGCTGGGGGTAAGAATGGGTGTGCGCAGCGTGACTTGCCCTTGAAGCAATAAAACCACAGAAGAGACGGCCATTATCAGAGCGACCCCGAGTCGGCGGCGATTATTTTTCATAGTTTTTCTTTCAACCGGTCTTGCTCCGCCAACGGCAGCCTCTTGTCCATTAGGCCGTCGCTAACAGCGACGTAAAACGATGGTGTGATTAAAACTGCTTCTCAACAGCCTTTCGTTTAAGGATGGGTGATCTATAACCATTACTTTTCTAAGATGCAAAGGGAAAAAATGGAAATCGTAACGCGCCCGTAAAAGCGTTGGATGGAGAAAAACTTGTGACTTTTCCCGGTTTTCTTCGTACAGTTCCGCCATGGATTTGAAGTATTGGCGGTATGAGTTGCGGCTGACAGATACCTGGCGCATTGCCAGTAATCTGGATTCCGGCGGCAAGACGGCCCATCCGGTGGTGTTTGTCGAATTAACCGCTCCGGATGGGCTGCAGGGGTATGGCGAAAGCGCGCCGTCCCACCGATATCTGGAGACGGTGGATACGGTGGTGGAGTTTCTGCACCGCGTGGATGCCACCCGCTTGTCATTCCAGGATATTCCCGCCAGTTTGGAGTATCTTGACGCGTTGGCACCCGGTCATCATGCGGCCAGAGCCGCGCTGGATGTGGCATTGTGGGATGGCGCCGCGCGGGCGGTCGCAAAACCGGTTCATGATCTCCTGGGACTTGGCTTTTCCGAGGGACGGCACCGCACCGCCTTCAGCATTGGCATTTCCTCCCCCCCGCGTATCCGTGAGAAAGTGTTGAATGCGGCGGCGTTCCCGATCTTGAAACTGAAACTGGGCAGCGAGCGGGATCACGAAAACCTGGCGGCCTTGCGCTCTGCCGCGCCTGATAAACCGCTAATGGTGGACGCGAACGAGGCGTGGCAAACGAAGGAAGCGGCGTTGAACAATCTGGAATGGCTGGCGGATGATGGTCGCATACTGCTGGTCGAGCAACCCATGCCTGCCACAGCCGCCACTGCTGATCTGGCCTGGCTAAAAGCACGTACCCCGCTGCCGCTGTTTGCGGACGAATCGTGTCGGTTTGAATCGGATATTGTCGCGTGTGCCGCTGGTTTTCATGGCGTCAATGTCAAGCTGGTCAAGTGCGGGGGAATTTATTGGGCCATGAAAATGCTGCAAGCCGCTCAACGGGCCGGGCTGAAAACCATGCTGGGCTGCATGATTGAATCCAGTTTATTGATCAGCGCCGCTGCGCACTTGGCGGAGTTGGCGGATTATCTCGATCTGGATGGCAACCTGTTGATTGCCAATGATCCGTTTGAAGGGGTGACTGCGGAGCAGGGCCAACTATCCTTTGCCCGGTGTGCGCAACCAAAGGGGCTGCGAGTTCGGATGAGAAGCGGAAGTTGCTCCAAATAGCTGATGGTGGATAGTCCCGTGGAATCTATTTCTTGGCCTCCAATTGTTCGGTGACTTTATCGAGCAGGTCTTCGGCTTCTTTGAATTTGCCTTGGCCAATCAGGGTGCCTAGTTGTGACCGAGTGTCTTCCAAGGAGGATATATCCCGGCCTTCCTGTCGGGCGCGTTGGGCGGCCATTTGCGCGCGCGCCATTTTGGCCTGCACGCCAGTCATCTTGGTCTTAAGTTCCTTGAGCTGGGCTTGTTGTTCGGGTGTGAGCAGGTTTTTCAGGCGTATTAACATGCCCAGTTGCAGGCGTTTAACCGCACTCTCGCTCTCGGATACTTTGTCGGCCTGTGCGAGCACTACCGCTTCGTTGGGGCGCGCATCTTTGGTGAGGTCCACCAGTTTTTCGTTATCCTCCTTGAGCTGTGATTGTAATCCCGGCATCTGGTCATGCATCTGGCGCACCTCGCTTTGGAGTTGCTGTTTTTGGTCTTCGGTGAGGTCCAGCATTGGGGCTGCCTGCATAATCAGGTCTGGCGGGAAAAGGTTTTCGCCGAACGGATCGGGCCGTCCGCGCTGGGGAGCTGGATCAGGCCGGGGAGAAGGCGTGGGCTGTGGGGCGGCGTACAGAAAGTTGGCGGTGATGCACGCTAGGGTAATGATTTTAGTTGGGTCGTACGTTTTCATAGGGGCAATATAACATGAATTAAAAAATATTACAGGGTTTTCGTCAGCCGATTTAGTTTGAGGCACCCCTGAATAAGATCTGCAAAAGGACTTAACAATCTCACCTGGCCGCCACTGACAATGCTTGCCCATTTTTTTAAATCCGAAAAACTTTTTGTCGGGACTGGTGTTTTACCTTAAAATCGGTATATTACTAACGTGAACAGATTTCTGAAAAGCTGGGGTTGGGTGGCTGTTTGGATCGGCGTGGCCGGTGTGGCCAGCGCCAACTTGGATATTGATGAACGGTTCAATACCATCAAGCAGCGCAACATGTTCGGACTCAAAGACCCGCCTCCGCCACCGGAACCCCCGCCGGAGCCGCCGCCCACCACCACGGTCAAGATTACCGGAACCATGAAACTCATGGGGACCAAGCGCGCAATTCTCCTGGTTCAGGAGCAGGGGAAACAGCCTGAATCCAAGATTTTCAAGGAGGGGGAGACCATCGGAGCAATCGAGGTCAAGGAAATTGATCCGGCCGGAGGGACTGCGAAAATCGTCAATAATGGCCGCGAGATGACCATCAGCCTTTCCAAAGACGGAGTGACTCCCGCCGCCGGCCCGGCCGCTGGCGCACCCGCTACTGCGGCCGTCCCCGGCGGAGCGCCGGGTAGTACCCCGTTCCCTGCGATTCCCAATCCGGCGATGAACGCTGCCGCCAATGCCATGGCGGCCCGGTCTTTTGGCAATGCCAATAATGGGAACAATACTGCTGGCACGCCTTTTGCGGGTGGTGCCGGTTTTGCACCAGGCGTCCATCAGCCGGTCGGCGCGTCGGTCGGCAGCCCTGTGGCTGGAATCAACTTCAAGTTTGATAAGAGCGAGCAGAATCCGGTGTACAACGCCAACCCGAATCCCGGCATACTGACTTATGAAGAACAAATAGCGATGGCTCTGTTTCAGGAGCTTGAGAACCAGAAAAAACCAAAGCTGACACTGAATGGCCGCCCTATTCCATCGCCACCAATGCTGCCCATACTGCCTTCGATGCAGAAATAGCGACAGAAGAGTACTGGTTTGATCCAACTCAGTTCGGCGGTCTCCCCCCTCCCACGTAGCCGTCGAGTAAGGAGACGGACCACAAAAATTTCGGATTTCTGATTTTAGATTTCGGAATTGTCGTCTCCTTACCTCGACGCCACCACCGACTATCAGTATAAACAAAAACTGTAACCATCCGCGAAGCCTGCGGGTCACTCTTTAATGAACATGCGGTCTGCCGCGCCAAACCATGGACGAACGATTTGATTTGGGGGTATGCCTTGGCTTGGTGCGCCAGCGGGACGAGGCGGCTGCCCGGCGGTTGTTCGAGCATTTGTACCCTCTCGTCATTCGAGTGGTGCGGTCGCATCGCTCGCCCCGGGTCGCGGAAGAAGACCTGGCCCAGGAAATTTTCCTGAAGGTGTTCACGCGGTTGGAGCAGTATCGCGGGGAAGTGCCGTTCGAGCATTGGGTGGCGCGGGTGGCGGTAAATACTTGCCTGAACATCCTGCGCGCGCAAAAAGCACGGCCTGAATTGCGTTGGGCTGATCTGAGTGAAGACCAAGCGGCGGTTCTGGAGGCGACCTTGGCCGATGAAAAGGCCGCGCCGAATCCCGAGGGCGCACGCGATGTGGTGGATAAAATATTGGAATGCCTGGTCCCGGCGGATCGGCTGGTCATCAGCCTGTTGGACCTGGAAGAGCGCAGTGTGGCGGAAGTCAGCCAGATCACGGGTTGGGGGCAGGCCATGGTGAAAGTACGGGCGTTCCGGGCCCGGCGCAAGCTGCGCAAACATCTGGAACGATTGCAAAAACACGAAATGATATGAAAAATGCGGACCAAGTGTGGCTGGAACTGGCGGCGGCATCTCGGGGCTCTAAACTACCGCCGATACCGTCGGTGCCGTATGGTTTCTCAGGCCGGGTGGTGGCACGCTGGCTGGCCAATCCGGCGGAGGATGCCGCCGAATTATGGATGCTGTTTGGCCGCCGCGGGGTTTTTGGCGCGGCCACGGTGATGCTGATGCTGGTGGCGCTGAACTATTACGGGCTCAGTGGGCTATGGGATACCCTCCTCGGAGTGGAGCCGTTTTTTGATGTCCTGCACGCCTTATGAACACCTCTGATAACCTTCCCGTTTCCCCTTTACCGCAAGTTCCAACGCCGGTGGCGCCTCCGCCTGCACCGTTTGCCCAACCGCGCAAGCGTTGGAAGATTATCGTGATCATGGTTGTCATATTCTTGTGTGGCTTGGTTTCCGGGGTGGTGATGACTGCCGGCTCGGTGGGCAAATTACTCATGCAAGCCATCAACTTTGAACATTGGCCCGAACGCACCGTGAAGGACTATCGCCGGGACCTGCATCTGACCCCGCCGCAGGTCGAAAAAATCCGTGGCATTTTGGAAAAACACCGCCCGGAAATGTTGCAGGCTCGCAATGAGGCCATCTTCAAATTTGCCGGCGTGATGAATCGCGTAAACGCCGATGTCAAAGCGGAACTCACCCCGGAACAAGCCGCGAAATTTGAGACGTTGAACCAAAAGCGCGGGGATAAATTCCGCAAGGATTTAAAACTGGATTCTGGGACCAAATAAGGTTTGAAGTCCCAGCTTTAGCCGGTCGGGATTAGCTCAGGAAGTGCCAGAGCTGCCCCAAGCTCGGTTTGGTTCAAGCTGAAAGTGGGGGTTCATGGAGGGGGTACGGAACCACAGACCCTGCCATCTCGTATTATTCGCAACGCACCAACACGCTTGATGTAACCCTGCGCGCCTTTGTGCGGCATGGAATTGCCCTTGCATCCCGCCCTACAAAATTTACATTCACCCCTGATTTGTCCTTGGTTATCGCGTAACGCATGGGGTTGTTTCCATGCCACGTCACCCCAAGGGTCAAGAGTTGGACTGCAAACATGCAAGGCGAATGAGCAATATGAAAAATTTGGAAATAAATCGGGTTATGATGGGTTTGTTGGTGGTTGCGGCAATGCTGTTTGGGCAGTCAGGCCGCGCTGCGGATCAATATGCGAAGATCACCCTTGAGCCGCAGGGCATCTGCATCAGCACGCCTGCGGAGGGCCAACTCGTGCTCGAATATCCATCGCTGCTGGATCCGGCTCAGAAAATGATCCGGCCCACCGGCGTGACGGTGAAAAAGAACCAGGCCACCATGCAATATCCGAACGGGGCGAAAATGACCGCCACGCTGGAAGCGGGCACGATTGTGGCACATTTCACCGCGCTGCCTGCCACCGCCAAGGGGTTGCGCATGGAGATGACCATTCCGGTGTCTTTCAAAGATGGTGGCCAATGGCAGGTGGGCAGCGCCGCCGCCAAGCCTTTCCCCGAACCGTTTGCCGGTGAGCAGTTCGTCTTCAAAGGCAATCCCGAGCCGACCAAAATCATCACGCCCAAAGGGGTGCCGTTTACGCTGGTCATGCCCCATGGCTGGCAGCAGGTGCAGGATAACCGCAAATGGAATGGCGAGGGGTTTGGTTACATGACCAGTTGCGAGTTGCCCCGCGCCGGTGCCGGTGAGTGTTACCACAGTTTCAAGGTGTTGGCTGGCGATGAAAAGGAAGCGCCGGCAACCGCGCCAGTAGTGGCCGCTAAACCCGCTCCCAAGGCGGTACCCAAAACCAAACTGTCGTTCCAGTTGTCCAACGAGGGGGTGGCGATGGATGCCGGCGGCATGGGGCATTTCACGCTCTTTTACCCGGTGCTTGTCGGCGACCGTTATGACAAGGTGCGCAAGCCCATCGAAAAAATCATCACCGGCAATACGGTGGCGCTGAAGTTTGATGCCGGGGCGCGCATTGAACTGGCGCTGCAACCTCAAACCGGCATCGTCACCTTGACGCCCGCCAGTATCCCCGGCGATGTCCGCAGCATCCGGATGGACATGCACATTGATTTCAGCTACGCCACCGGCGGCACTTGGAAAATCGGTGGCTCCGAAACCCCGTTCCCGGCGGACAAGCAACCCAAACCGTTCCTGTACCAGGGCACGGCGGATCAGTTTACGCTGCGGAACTTTGACGGGGCCGCGCTGACGTTCAACGTGCCGCAGTATAGTTTCCAACAACTGACGGATAACCGGGAATGGGGCTGGAAAATCTTTAACTGGCAATTCGCCACGCCATACCAGGCTGGCGGCAACCCCATGCAGGTCAAAGTTTCCATTGCTGCCCCGTCCGGCGGTGATGCGGCACAGGCCAAACCGCTGGTGGATAAATTCGGCCAGAACACCCGGATGGAATATCCGGACAAGGTCAAATCCGAGGCGGACCTGAAACAGGATGTGACGGCGGAGGCGGCGTATCTGGCCAGTCTGCAGCCGCCTGCCGGGGACGTTTATGGCGGGCTGCCGGGCAGCCGCGAGAAATACGGTCTGAAAAAGACCGGCTATTTTCACGTCGAGAAAATCGGTCCTCGCTGGGTGCTGGTGGATCCCGAGGGGAATGCGTTCTTTCACCTGGGTGTGTGCGGCATGGGCCCCAGCGACGACTACACCTACATCAAGGGGCGCGAGCAGATTTACGAATGGCTGCCCCCGCACGGTGGTGAATTCAAATCCGCGTATCACCCCAACTCCTTCTGGAATCCGGATGCGGTGTCCTTCAACCTCGTCAACCAGATCCGCAAGTACGGACAGCCATTCGACATCGCCGCGTACACGGCCCGCATGATTGAGCGCGTGCGCAAGTGGGGCTTCAATTCTGCTGGCGCGTTCAGCGGCGCGGATGCCGGGGCGCGCGAGAAAGCGCAGTTTCCCAGTGTGGCGCATCTGCCGTTGAGCATCTGGGAAGGCTTCCCGGAAGTGCCGGGCGCGCATGGGGCGTTTGATCCCTTTGATGAAAAACTCCGTGCGCACTGCGAAAAGGTCCTGTCGGAGAAACTGCCGGCGCGCGCTAATGATCCATTGATCATCGGCTATTTCCTGGTGAACGAGCCGCTGTACGAGGATCTTCCGCGCTCCATCCCGGCGCTGAACAGCAAGCACGCTTGCAAGCGGCGCTTGGCCCAGGTATTGGAGGAAAAATACAAAACCATCGCCGCGTTCAATCAGGCGTGGGAAACCACGTTTGCTTCGTTCCCGGAAGTGGCTGATCGCGGGTTGCCGGTCAAAACCCGGGCGGCAGCGGCGGATATTCAGGCATTCACCGGGTTGTTCCTGGAAACGTATTTCCAGTTGGTGACCGAGACATTCCACAAATATGACGCACACCACATGCTCATTGGCAACCGGTTTCAATCCGGCACCATCAACAACGAACAGTTGTGCCGCATCAGCGGCAAATACATGGATGTCATCTCCTTTAACTATTACACCTATTATCTCGACAAGGATTTTCTCAACCGCATTTACCAATGGACCGGCGGCAAGCCGATGTTCCTCAGCGAATTTTATTACAATTCGCCCAAGGACAGCGGTCTGCCCGGTGGCGGCAAAGATGTCTCCAGCCAGATGGAGCGCGGCTTGGGTTATCGCAATTACGTCGAGCAGGCCGCTGCGCTCGGTTACATCGTGGGCATTGAATGGTTCACCCTGGTGGATCAGTCGTTCACCGGACGCTTTTTCGAGAAGCTCAACGGTGAAAACGGCAATACCGGCCTGATTGCGGCGACGGATCGGCCGTGGAAAGTCATGCTCGCCGAGATGATGAAGAGCAATTACGACATTTATAAAGTATGGTTGAGCGAACGGCCGCCCTTCACCTTCAATGACCCGCGCTTTGCCGCTTCCGGCACCGGGCGCAAGGTGGCCAAGATTTACCGCACGGATGGACCGATGAAGATCAATGGACTGGCGGACGGCTGGCCGGGGGTGCCGGCGGAAACCATTTCCTCCAGCCGATTGGTGCAGGGCGCGGATGCCGGTGGGGTGGAGGCGAGCTTCAAGCTGTGTTGGGATGCGGCCAACCTCTATTTGCTGGTGCATGTTTCGGACCCGACGCCCATGAAGAACAGCTACAAGGGCGACATGATCTGGAGTGCCGACGGCATCGAGCTGTTCATCGGCTCCGAACAATTGGATCAGGCTGGGCCCATGATTTTCTCCGACCGCCAAATCCTGCTCAGCGCGGGCCAGGTGGATGGCCGCAATCAGTGCCACTTCGCCCGGGTTACCGACCAACCGCAATGCGAGATGGCCGTCGCGGCGGATGTGGACGGCAAGGGTTACACGCTCGAAGTCGCCATTCCGTTCAAGGCACTGGGTTTCACGCCGAAGGATGGCCAGCAAATCCTTTTTGATCTGGCGGTGGATGACAGCGCCGATGGCAAAGCCCGGGTGCGGCAGCTCATGTGGAACGGCACGGCACGTAATTCCGGGGATCGCACAGTGTGGGGGCGGGCAGTGTTTGGGCGGTAGCATCGTATTTCGGATTCAATATTTTCAGCGACCGGACGGTTTTGGAAAACTAGTACAAAACTAGTACGCCATAATAAATCCGAAGGCGCCGAAATCCGAAATCCGAGAACCGAAAGAAGTCCGAAATCCGAAGTCCGAAAACACGCCAAATCCATGAGGGTACCCACCGCCGCCGCTGGCCGTCGCCGGACTCGAACATCGCCGCGTTTCAACGTGAAAACCGACCCCACCGCAAACCTCGCGCTTGCCATCGGATTTCGGCTTCGGAATTCGGAATTCGGGATTCGGTATTCTTTCGGTTTTCGGCCCTCGGATTTCGGATTTAGCTGGCCCCCTATTCCACTGAAAACAGCGAAGAACCCAACTATCCAATCAAACTACATCGTAATGTTACCGCAACGGTGTAATTTTGGTGTAGTTTTATACCTGCCACACCAATCACCCTCAATTCCGGTTGCTGTCACCAGCAAGTACCGCGCCAAATGACGGCATGAGGCGGGCGGGAAACGTTTAGCAGAACAAATTATTGGCATAAAAATGGCGGGTAAAAAATGAGGGGACCGGACATGGCAAAAATGAGGACGGGAGGGACCGGCAGGGAGTATGAAGCTAAAAGATAAATGGGACAGGATGGGACCGATAACATGGACTTTGACCGGCCTTACTGAATCAACGGATTTTTGATCCGTAAAGGTGGAAAGGCGGTAAAGTCGCGATCCGCCGACCATAATTCTTTTATCCCATGGTGGAGGCACAACGCGTCAATTCGGGCATCATGAATTTTTGGGCCGGTGATTTTCGCCGACAAGGCCAGTTTCCGAAGTTTCGGCAGGTAATCCACCCCTTCCGCCAGCATGACCACCGAAGGGGAGGCCGTCCAAGCGGTCCCGTCCTGAAATAGATTGTTACTTCGAAATGAAAGAATCGAGGTATCCTATGCGAGTGATTCGTTGCAGTATTAGCCTACGCGAAGCAGTCTTCCAACGGTTAGGATACAACGGTCTTGCAGCGCCAGTTCGCCCGCGCCAAAGGCTTTGGGTTCCGCGCCCATGGGGAAGATACGGCCATCAATGCCCATATCGCCGACCTGGACCTTGTTGGGGATGCCGCCCAGGGCGACGCCGGCTACAGCAACCGCGTCTGCCCGGGGATATACACCGAATAGCTCCCGTTCGCTCCAGGTTTCACCGGCGGCTCCATGCCGTCGTGGCATTCTTCCGGTTTCGGGGCGTAGGCAAAGTTGGATTGGTTGATTTGTTCCCAGGTGACTTCCTTGCCGGTGTAACAGGAGATTTGCCCCATGATGCCGATCATCGTGCTGCGCGCCATGTAATCGCCGTTGTTGATGGGCACCCCGGAGCGAATCGAGGCGAACAATCTATCATGCTCGATTTGGTAGGCGTCTACCTTGCCTTGCGGTTTCCATTGCCAGGCGTTCTCGCCCCAGATCCGGCAGGCCTTGATGGAGGCCCGCCCTTTGGAACCAAGCAGGATGCTCGAATCTTCGTTGTAACAGCCCGTGGTGGTCCGGCACAAGGCGTACAGGCGGACGCCACTCGCAAACTCGTACACCACCGAATGATGGTCAAACACGTTGCCGTAAACCTCCTCCACCATCGTTGAACGCCCGCCCAACCCGTGGCACTTCACCGGGGCCTGCTCCTTTAACACCCAACTCGCGCGATCCAGGTTATGCACCAGCGATTGCACCACGTCATCCCCGGAAAGCCAGGTGAAATGATATTGCGTGCTGAACTGATACTCCAACTCCGATAAACCGGCCTTGCGTTCCGTGACGCCATACGGGGCGCGCAGGAAGTTCTCCTCGATGGACACCACGTCGCCAATCGCGCCGTCATGAATGCGCTGGATGATCTCCTGGTAGCCGGGATGATAACGGCTGTGCAGGCCGGAGACGACCGATAGCTTCTTCTCCTTGGCCAGGTCGCACGCCGCCTTCATCATCTTGATGCCATACGGATCAATGCCGTGCGGCTTCTCCGTGAACACATGCTTGCCGGCCTCGATGGCCGCTTTGGTATGAAACGGATGGAACTTGGCCGCGTTGGCGATCAACACCACATCCGCACACTCGATGACCTTTTTATAACCGTCCAGGCCGGGGAAGCAGCGGTCCTGCGGCACCTCCACCTGCGTGGGCTTCTGCTGTTTGATCCGGTTCAACTTATCCTGGATGCGATCCATGAAGATATCGTTCATCGCCACCAGGCGCGCGCCGGGGTCCGCGCTCAGCGCCTGGACCACCGCGCCGGAATTGCGTCCCCCGCAGCCGATCATCCCCACGCGGATGACGTCGCTGCCGGCGGCATGTGCGAACCGGGCCGTCTCCAGCGTGCCAAGCGCCACCGCGGCCGTGGCGGCAGTGGAAGTTTTCAAGAACTGGCGCCGGGTGGCGGCCAGCGAAGCGACCGGGGTCTCGGATGTATTCATCATAATCAATCGCGGCGGTTAGTTTTCAACGAAACTAAGGTCCCCCGCTTCAAAGTCAATCGGAAACGATCCGGGATGACGGACGGCAGGGCTGGCTACCGGAACCGTGGAAACAGGGACCGCGAGAGGCGCGGCGCGCATTTTTCCTGAGATTTGGCTTTCCACTCGACGCCGGGCAAGGGCGTGCTACAGTATTTCATTATGGCTTTGGAACATTCCAATGAAGCACAAAAGGTCAACCTGCGCCGCCCGGATATCATGGCGGTGGTGCAGGCCCAGGTGCTTTCGCATTATCGCAGCGAACTCGTCGAGCGCATCCGCGCCAACGGCGCGGTGCTCACTGCCGAGGGGCTCACTGTCAAATTGGCGAAGGAGTTCGGTTTCTGCTACGGCGTCGAGCGCGCGATTGATCTGGCCTACGCGGCCCGCAAATCATTTCCGTCGCAAACGCCGATTTACCTGC
This sequence comes from Verrucomicrobiota bacterium, assembly GCA_037139415.1. Taxonomy (NCBI): domain Bacteria; kingdom Pseudomonadati; phylum Verrucomicrobiota; species Verrucomicrobiota bacterium. Next base: position 48,802 of record JBAXGN010000026.1, read on the forward strand.
TGGGCGAGATCATTCACAACCCGGAGGTGAACGACCAGATCCATAACATGGGCATTCACACCATCTCCAGCCGTCCGAACGATCAGGAGTTGGAGATGCTTAAGGCGGGGGATGTGGTGATCATCCCGGCGTTTGGCACCGAGGTCAACACGCGGCGCAAGCTGGAGGAAAAAGGCTGCATCTTTGTGGATACCACCTGTGGCGACGTGATGAGCGTGTGGAAACGGGTGCGGCAATATTCCAAGGAAACCGTGACCAGCATCATACACGGCAAGGCCAAGCACGAGGAAACCAAGGCCACCACGTCCCAGGCCACCGCCTACGGCACCGGCCATTACCTGGTGGTTTATGATTTGGCGCAGACCGATTACGTCTGCAACTACATCCTCCACGGCGGCCACCGTCAGGAGTTTCTGGATAAATTCAAGGGCGCGTATTCGCCGGGGTTCGATCCCGATCTGCATCTGCAAGCCGTGGGCGTGGCCAACCAGACCACCATGTTGCGCGGAGAGACGGAGGACGTGCAGCGCCGCTTCAAAGCCGCCATGGAAATGAAACACGGCTCGGCGGCATTGTCTCACCACTTCCGATATTTCGACACCATTTGCGGTGCCACGCAGGAACGGCAGGACGCGCTCGGGAAAATGCTTCAGGAACCCATGGCCCTGTTGCTGGTGATCGGCGGCTATAATTCCTCCAACACCTCACATCTGGCGGAAATGGCGGAAGCGATGCTGCCGACCTACTTCATCAAGAATGCCGCCAAAATTGTTTCCGACAAATTGATTATCCATTGGAATTTGCACCTGCAAAAAGAAGTGGAAACCAGCGATTGGATGCCCAGTGAACCCATCACCATCGGCATCACCGCCGGGGCCTCGTGCCCCAACAACCTCATCGAAGAAACCATCCGGCGGTTGTTTGAACTGCGCGGCATTTCCGTGCAGGACTTGATCGCCTCCGTCCGTTAAACCTTGGAAAAACTGGTTATGCCTTGCACTCATTTGGATCTGGAAGCTCGGGAACGTCAAATCCTCGCCCCCTACGCGCAATTCAGCGCCGACACCCGTGGCCGCAAATATCCGGAGGACCCGCCGGAGTGGCGCACCCACTACCAGCGGGACCGGGATCGCGTCATTCACTCCCGCGCCTTTCGCCGCTTGGAATACAAGACCCAGGTGTTTTTGAACGGTACCGGCGACCATCTGCGCACCCGGTTGACGCATACCATGGAAGTCGCCGGCATCTCCCGCAACATCGCCCGCGCCCTGCGCTTGAATGAAGACCTGGCGGAAACCATTGCCCTGGCCCATGACTTGGGGCATTCCCCCTTCGGCCACACCGGTGAAACCGCCCTCAACAAGCTCATGAAGAACGACGGCGGCTTTGAGCATAACCGCCAGAGCTTGCGCATCGTGGAAGTGCTGGAGCAGAAATATCCCGGCTTTGCCGGACTCAACCTCAGTTGGGAAGTCCGCGAGGGGTTGGTCAAGCATTACACCAGTTACGATCATCCCAGCAAACGCAAAGGGTTCGAGGCCAAGTCCAGTTCCCTCGAAGCCCAGGTGGCCAACCTCGCCGATGAAGTCACCTACTATAGCCATGATCTGGATGACGGCTTGGATTCCGGCTTGCTCGATGAAAAGAAGCTCGCGCGCGACGTGAAGATCTGGGCGGAAGCCACCCGCACCATCAAGAAGCAGCACGGTAATCAGCCGGACGAATGCCGCCGCTACTTCATCATCCGCTGCCTCATTGACCGCCAGGTGCATGACGTGGTGGAGACCACCGAGAAGCTCCTGCTCAAAGCCGGCGTCAAGTCAGCCGATGAAGTGCGCCTGTATCCCAAGCCGCTGGTGCAATACAGCGCGGAACTGCGCAAGCTGAACCTTGAATTGCGCGATTACCTCTATCAAAACCTGTATTTTAACCCGGCGGTGCATGAGCCAAACATGCGCGCCGTGCGCATGCTGGAAGAACTGTTCAAATACTACCTGCGGCATCCCAAGGAAATCGGCGAACTCTCGCAACGCCGGGCCAAGCGTGAAGGCTGGCCCCGCGCGGTCTGCGATTATCTGGCCGGCATGACTGACCGCTACGCCATCCAGGATCACCAACGCCTGTTCGGCCTGCGTTTGTGGTGAAGCATGTGGAAAAGCCGAAATGCGAGTCCCGAGCACCGAAAGAATGCCGTCTAATTTGACCGGGCAACCCCGCTTGCTTGATCAAAAGTGATGCCCTCTTACAAAGGGAGACCCGTCCAAAACCATCCACCGAACCACGTCAGGGCAGAAAGGCATTTCATCCCGGCACGATTCCCCCGGCGGACGGAGCCCTGGCTACACTTCTTTGCGCCGGGAGCATCGGCTCCGGAAGGCCCCGCCAAAACCTGCCATGGACCCAAAAACCATCCCCAAGTCACTTAAAACAAGCCGTTTGCAACCGAAAATGCCACGGACAAGACCTTGTCCGCCGTGGACAAGACACTCTCGGTTACGGACAAAACCCTTTCGGTTAGCGACAAGACCTTGTCCGGCTTAGACAAGACCTTGTCCGTCCCAAACAAGACCCTGTCCGTCCCAAACAAGACCCTGTCCGTCCCAAACAAGACCCTGTCCGTCCCAAA